>JBIJCW010000027.1:0-17175 GCA_044344495.1 Kiritimatiellia bacterium
TCTGGAGAAGCGGGTCGCCGACCGGCAGGCCAAGGTGGCGACGGGGGCCGGGGCTGCGGTGGTTCCGGCGCGGGTGGCACTGGTGGCCCGGATCCGGAAGTTCTTTGGGTTGGGATGAGTCGCGCTTCGTGTGGCTTGGCATACTGGCGCCGGGTGTTGTGGGAAAGCCGCGTGACCTGTTGCCGGCCAGTGCCGGCGGAAAACGTTCGGAAGGAACAATCGGTATGAAAGACAAGAGTGGATTCACTTTTCTTGAGATCCTGATTGCGATGCTGATCATCAGCATCCTGTCCGGTGTGGTGGGGTTATCGCTTTACCAGTATGTGAGGAAGGCGAAAGTCGAGGCGGCGCGGGCGCAGATCAAGACGCTGCAGACGGCGCTCCAGATGTATCGGGTGGCGCATGGCCAGTTACCGACGCAGGAGCAGGGCCTGGCAGCGTTATGCATGCCGCCGACGAGCGCGCCGGTTCCGGAAAACTATCCCGAGGAGGGTTACCTGGAGCGGCGAACGGTGCCGGATGACCCCTGGGGGCGGCCTTATGTCTATCTCATTCCCGGAAGGAACAATGAGGCGTTCGAAATCCTGTGTTACGGCGGTGATGGTGAGGAGGGGGGCACGGGTGAAGCCACGGACATCTCGAGTGCCACGTTGTAGGAACAAACGGTGCGGCATTCGAAAGAATGCCGCTACTGTGAAACCGCTGACATCTCGAGTGCCACGTTGTAAGGCGGCATTTTCGCTGCCGGAAGTTCTGGTGGCATTGACCGTCCTGGTGGTGGTGGTGACCGTGCTCACGCGAGTTCATGTGGGGACGCTTAGGGCGGACGCGATGGCGAGGGGGCTGGATGCGGCGGTGACGGAACTGGGGAACGTGGCGACCTTGGCCGCGCTTGGCGAGGATGATGACGCGATTGTGGCGGAGGCGGAGGCGGATGGATGGACGGCACGGGCCGAGCCGGCGGGGTTGCTGGAGGGGGGTGGGGCGTGGAAGGTTTGGAGTGTTAGTTCGACCAACCGGCCGGCTCCGAAGGTGAGTGTCTATGTGCGGGGTAATCCGGAACGTGAAGGCGGGGGAACGGATCAACGTGAACAGTCTAAAGACGGGAAATGACGGGCTGGACGCCAAGTACAGGCGGCTTGAGGATGTGATTCGGGGGACAGGGGGCATGGCGGTCGCCTATTCCGGCGGGGTGGACAGCACCTTTCTGGCGGCGGTGGCGTTCAGGGTGCTGGGCGACAAGACGATGGCCATTACGGCGGTTTCGCCGACCTATCCGGCCTGGGAACGCAAGGAGGCGTTGGAATTGGCGGCGCGGATCGGGATCCGGCATGTCGAGTTGGAATCCCATGAACTGGATGATCCGCGTTTTGTCGAGAACCCATCCGACCGTTGTTACTACTGCAAGAAGGAACTGGTTGATGTGGTGAGGGAGACCGCGGCGGCGAATGGACTGCATGTGGTTGCCGACGGGTCGACGATGGATGATTTGTGCGACCACCGGCCGGGGCGGCGTGCGGCGCGGGAGGGGGGGATGCGGAGTCCGTTGATGGAGGCGGAGTTGACCAAGGAGGAGGTCCGGACCCTGTCGCGTTTGCTGGGGTTGCCGACGGCGGACAAGCCGTCGCTGGCCTGCCTGGCGTCGCGGATCCCCTATGGCACGCGGATTACGCCCGAGCGGTTGCAGGCGGTGGACCAGGTTGAGGCGGTATTGCGCCAACTGGGTTTCAAACAGCTTCGTGTGCGGCACCATGGCGAGGTGGCGCGGATCGAGGTGGAGGCGGGTTTGCTGGCAACGTTGTGCCAGCCGGAGATCCGTGCGCGGGTGGTGGCGGCGGCGAAGGCGGCGGGGTTTACTTATGTCGCTGTGGATTTGGAGGGATACCGGACCGGCAGTATGAATGCCGTGTTGAGCGAAGCCGAACTGCAGCGAGGGAAACGGGACGGCTTGACCACGTAGTATCACTGTAGTACCATATGCCCAAGAAGGTTAGAGAATTGATCCGCGATCTTGAGCGGGCAGGTTTCGTCAATCGCGGAGGCAAGGGCAGTCACCGGAACTACCTGCACTCATGTGGTGTGCGCATTACCATCAGCGGTGGTCCTGGTGCCGACGCAAAGCGTTATCAGGAACGTGACGTGGAAAAGGCGCTGAGGGAGGCGCAGTCATGAAGTCGAGTGACCGGTATTTAAAAATAGTCGAATGGTCCGAGGAGGATCACTGTTACATTGGAACCTGTCCGGGACTCATGCTGGGTGGTATCCATGGTAATGACGAGGCGAAGGTTTACGCTGAACTGTGCCAGTCTGTCGAGGAATGGATTGCGATTTGTGAAGAAGACGGTCTACCGCTTCCGGAGGCCACAGCGGGGAAGGATTACTCGGGTAAGTTTGTGGTTCGCGTCGGCAGTGAACTTCACCGGGAACTGGCCATCTATGCTTTGAGAGCAGGGGTAAGTCTCAATGCCTACTGTGCCTCGGTGTTGCGGGATGGGCGCGCACCGTACGGCAAGATCAAGTCAGTGCGCCGGTGAAGGGGGGTCGTTGCGCCTGTGCGATCGCCACCGAGGACAACGGTGTCCACTCCAGTCGGATTGTATATTCTTTAAGGACGGTCATTATCACGAGGCGCCCCATGTTTCTTGTCGAGCAACCAAAGTAAACCCAACGCGAACGGGTGCGTGGGGCGGTGGGCGAACGGTGGTGACTGAGAGGTTGCGGTGGCCGAGAACCAGGGAGATGCCGCCTCGGACTGGCGCCGCCTCGGGCTGGCGTTGACAATTTGAGGACATGGGTATAATCATTGTCCTTATTTGTCCAAGTATGGTCTTGAGGGAAATGCTATGCAATTGGGTGTTCGGGATGTGGCGCGAATTCTGAATGTTTCCGAGAAGTCCATCTACCGGTGGATTCAGCAGGGACAGATTCCCGCCTACAAGGTCAATGATCAATACCGGTTCAACCGGGCGGAACTGCTGGAATGGGCTACTTCCAAGAAGATCAATGTCTCCACGGAGATGTTCGCGGAATCGGATGCGGCCGCGGAGTTGATGCCGGACTTCGCGGATTCCATTGAGGCGGGTGGAATCTTTTACCGTCTGGAAGGCGGCGAAAAGGAATCGGCCCTGCGTTCCGTGGTTGGCGTCATGAAATTGCCGCCGGATATGGATCGGGAATTGTTGTTGCGTGTCCTGCTGGCCCGTGAGTCCATGGCCTCGACCGGTATCGGCGACGGCATTGCCATCCCGCATGTCCGCAACCCGATTGTGCTGTCGGTGAGTCATCCGGCGATCTGTCTTTGTTTCCTGGAAAAACCGATTGAATTCGGTGCGATTGATGACAAGCCGGTCCACACCCTGTTCACGCTGGTGAGTCCGACGGTCAGGATTCATTTGTATTTGCTGTCCAGGATTGCACATGCATTGCGCGACCCGGCGTTCAAAGAGGTGGTGGCGCGGCAGGCGCCGCGGGAGGAGATCATGGCGGCGGCGCGGGCGATGGGGACGGGGAAGCGTGAAGTGTAAGCAACGATCATGACGATGGTATTGATAGCAATGGGGTGCTGGTTGGTGGGGGGTGTGCTGGCGTTGATGCTCAGCCGTTCCCCCGCGTGGTCAACGCGGGTTGGCGTGGGATCGATGGTGGTCGGGTGTCTGATTGGACTGTGGCCCTCCATTCTGGGGTTGTTGTATGGAGGGGTGCAATCGGCGCGAATGTCGTGGGCGATTCCTGGCGGTGAGTTCCATGTTCAATTGGATGGGTTGTCCTGTTTCTTCCTGGTGCCGATCTGTGTTTTATCCGCTTTGTCTGCGGTGTACGGCGGGGAGTACATGGCCGCGTTTCGCGAACGGAAGTCGTTGGGGCCCCATTGGTTCTTCTTCAACGTGTTTGTGACAGGGATGGCCTTGGTGGTGGTGGCCCGGCAAGTGGTGCTGTTCCTGGTGGCGTGGGAAGTGATGTCGCTGGCGGCCTTCTGTCTGGTGATCTTTGAGTATGAGAAGCGGGAAGTCTGTTCGGCGGGGTGGATCTATCTGATTGCCACGCATGTGGGGGTGGCCTTTCTCCTGGGCATGTTCCTTCTGCTGGGGCGGGCGGCGGGGTCGCTGGACTTTGACCAGTTTATGATGGCGGGGCGGCTGGCTCCGACACTGGGGGCGGTGATATTCCTGCTGGGGTTGGTGGGGTTTGGCACCAAGGCCGGACTGGTTCCGTTTCATATCTGGCTGCCGGAAGCGCATCCGGCGGCGCCGAGTCATGTATCGGCCCTGATGTCGGGGGTGATGATCAAGATCGGCCTGTACGGGTTGCTGCGGACGATGATGTTTCTGGGGGCGCCCGCGGTGTGGTGGGGGCCGGTGCTGATGGCGGTCGGGTTTCTGGGGGCGGTGGTGGGGGTATCGCTGGCCTTGTTCCAGCGTGACATCAAGCGCGCGCTGGCCTATTCGAGCATTGAGAATATCGGGTTGATCCTGATGGCCTTCGGGGTGGGGCTGTGGGGGTTGACCAGCGGGCACAGGCTGGTCGCGTTGCTGGGGTTGGGCGGCGGGTTGCTGCACCTCTGGAATCATTCAATGATGAAGGGGTTGATGTTCCTGGGGGCGGGAGGCGTGCTGCATGGCGCCGGGACGCGGGATATGGAGCGGCTGGGCGGTTTGTTGAAGCGGATGCCGCGCACGGGTGCGCTGATGATCATTGGTGCGTTGGCGCTGGCGGCGGTGCCACCGTTGAACGGGTTTGTGAGTGAATGGATGATCTACATGGCCCTGTTGAATGGCGGGTTGGAATTCTCGGGAATGGGGCGTATTGCCCTGCCGTTGCTGGCGGGGGGGGTGGCCCTGGTCGGGGGTCTGGCATTGATCTGTTTTGTACGGCTTACCGGCATCGTGTGGCTTGGCGAGAGTCGCAGTGAGGAAGCCCGGCACGCGCACGAACCGTCAAGCCGGATGCTTGCGCCGATGGGGATCCTGGCCGCGCTCTGTGTGTTGGCGGCTGTTTTTCCCCGCCTGCTGTTGTCGGTCTTTTCACGGCTGGTGGAGACGATGTTTGCCCTGCCTGGCGGGGAATTCATGGCGACCCTGGATTCAGCGCAGTCGCCTCTGGGGATGCTGGGCATGATGAATGCCGTGGTATGGGCGGCGATTGCCCTGATGGCGTTGATATTCTGGATTGCCGTCCGGCGCGGGCGTGTGGCGGTGCAGCCGACGTGGGGGTGCGGTTATCTTGCGCCGACCCCGAGGATGCAATACACGGGGCAATCATTTTCAGAGATGATGGTGTCGCGGATATTCTGGCGTCCATGGCGGCCCAAGACCCGGGTGGTGGCGCCGGAAGGGGTGTTTCCGTCGGCGGCCCGAATGACGACCGCCTATCCGGACACCCTGAGCCGTCTTCTGTACCGGCCGTTCTTCGAGTGGATGGCGGATCGCCTGACCCGCTGGCATTGGATGCAGCAGGGAAAACTGCATGTCTACATGGTTTACTTTGTTGTGACCCTGGTGGCCGGTTTCGCATGGATGGCCATCCGCCATTGGGTGATGCATGACTGAGGGGTTGGTTATCCTTGGGATGTTGCTTTACGCCCTGAGTGGTGTGCCGGGACTGGTTTGGCGGCGTTCCGGGGATGGCGGGCAGGCGATGGCGGTGGGGCTGAGCGTGGCGGGATCCGTGGCGGGGATGGCGGGAGCGTTGGGTGCGTTGTGGCGTCCGGCGACCGTGGCGGGATTTATCCGGGTGGACGCCATTGCGGTCATCTTCCTGTTGCCGATATTCTTGATCTCGGCGCTTGGGGGGGTCTATGGGATCGGGTACTGGCGTCAGGCGGAGCATTCGGGGAATGGGCGCAAGTTGAGGTTGTTTTACGGGTTGGTGACGGCGGGAATGGCCGGAGTGGTGGTGGCGGCCCATACCCTGTTTTTCATGCTGTCGTGGGAAGTCATGGCGCTCAGCGCGTTCTTCCTGATCACGACGGAAGATGAGGACCGGTTTGTGCGGGGTGCCGGCTTGTTGTACATGGTGGTCACGCATTTTTCCACGTTGTGCCTTTTCGCGATGTTTGCCCTGATGTGGAACGCGACGGGAAGTTTCGCGTTGGGGCCCCTGGCGGCGGGGGTGGTGTCGTCCGGGGAAAAGACGGCGCTGTTCTGGCTGGCGATGGCGGCGTTCGGGTGCAAGGCGGGCATGATGCCCCTGCACATCTGGCTGCCCAGCGCCCACTCCCAGGCGCCGAGTCATGTATCGGCCTTGATGTCGGGGGTGTTGATCAAGATCGGGATTTACGGGTTGGTGCGGATGCTGGCGTGGTTGCCGGGGGTTCCGCCGTTGTGGTGGGCGGGGGTTCTGGTGGTGTCCGGGGTGGTGTCGGGGGTGGTGGGGGTTGTGCTGGCGCTTGGGCAGCATGACCTGAAGCGGCTGCTGGCCTATCATAGCATTGAGAACATCGGGATCATTGTGACGGGGTTGGGGTTGGCAGTGGCGGGGCGGGCGTTAAACTGCCCGGTGTGGGTGGCGCTTGGGCTGGGTGGTGCACTACTGCATGTCTGGAATCACGGGATTTTCAAGGCGCTGTTATTCTTCAGTGCCGGTTCGGCGATTCAGGCGGTGCATACGCGCGACCTGGAGCGGTTGGGGGGGCTGGCCCGCCTGATGCCGTGGACGGCGTTTTGTTTTGCGGTGGGTGCGGCGGCGATTTGCGGCCTGCCGCCGTTGAACGGATTTGTCAGTGAACTATTGATCTATCTCGGGGCGTTCCGGACGCTGGGAGTGGGGCAGGTGGCGGCCTGGCCGGCGGCGGCGATGGTGGTGCCGGCATTGGCGTTAATTGGCGCGCTGGCGGTGGCCTGTTTTATCAAGGCGTTCGGGGTGGTGTTTCTGGGGGTGGCGCGGACGAGCGAGGCCCGGAACTGTCGGGAAGCGGGGCCGGCGATGATCGGTCCGTTGCTGGTGTTGGTGGCCTGCTGTTTGACGATCGGGGTATTTCCGTGGCTGGTGGCGCCGGTGATGGATGCCGGGATTCAGGGATGGTCGGCGGGGGGGATAGCCGGGGTGCCGATGCTGGGCGCCGTGGCGCCGCTGGGATTGATCAGCCTGGGTGCCGTGATGCTGGTGGTCCTGTTGGGGTTGCTGGCGCTATTCCTGCGCTTGCGCGTCCGGTGCGGCGACGTGGTGGCGGGGAGCACCTGGGGTTGCGGGTACCTTGCACCGACGCCGCGGATGCAATACACAGCCTCCTCGTTTGTCCAGATGATCGGGAGGCTGTTCACCTGGGTGCAGAGGCCGCGTCTGCATGGGCCGGGCGACCTGCCGGTGTTTCCCGGGCCCTCGGCCTTCCGCGGTCACATTCTGGACCTGGTGCTGGATGCCACGCTACGGCCGGCGTTCCGGGCCGGGGCGCAGTTCCTGTCGCGGCTCCGGTTCCTGCAGGCGGGAAAGATTCACGCCTACTTGTTCTATATGGTGGTGTTTCTGATCGTGTTATTGCTGTGGAGATAAGGGTATGAGTCACATCTGGGTACACATCGTTTTACTGGTGGTGTTTCCGCCGTTGCTGCTGGGGGTGATTGGCAAGACCAAGGCGCTGGTTGCCGGGCGGATCGGGCCCCCGCTGCTGCAGCCGTATTATGATCTGGTGAAGCTGTTCCAGAAGGGGTCGGTATTCAGTGCGACCACGACCTGGGTCTTCCGGGCGGGGCCGGTGGCGGGTCTGGCGACGGCGTTACTGGCCGGCATGTTGATTCCGTTTGGCGGGCATTGCGCCCCGTTATCCTTCATGGGCGACATGATCCTGTTCGCCTATCTCTTTGCGCTCGGGCGGTTTTTTACCGCCGCGGCGGCACTGGATACGGGTTCGGCGTTCGAGGGGATGGGGGCGGCGCGCGAGGTGACGTTCTCCTGTCTGGCGGAGCCGGCGATGTTCTTTGGATTTTTGGTGCTGGCCAAACTGACGAATTCGCTGTCGCTCACGACGATGCTCGACGGCACGTTCCCGCTGGGGGCCGGTGCGGCGGCGCCTTCCCTGGTGCTGGTGGCGGCGAGTCTGTTCATTGTGCTGCTGGTCGAGAACTCCCGCATTCCCTTTGACGACCCCAATACGCATCTGGAACTGACCATGATCCACGAGGTGATGGTGCTGGACCACAGCGGACCGGCGCTGGGGATGATCCAGTACGGGGCGGCCATCAAGTTGTTTGTGATGGGGGCGTTGTGGCTGCGCGTGGCGGCGCCGTTCGAACTGGGGAATGGCTGGGCGGACTGGGGATTGTTTGTGGCGGGGATGCTGGGTGTGGCGGTGGCGGTCGGGGTGGTCGAATCGGTGATGGCACGGTTCCGGATGGTGTTTGTGCCGACGTTTCTGGTGGCGGCGTGTCTGTTGTCGGCCTTTGGTGTGGTCCTGTTGCTGAGGTAATGGCATGAAAGCGTTTATTGATCCGATTCTGGTGGTGGTATTGCTGCTGAACTTTGTGACGCTGTCGGCGAGCCGGTTGCGTACCCTGATCCAGGCGGCGGCGCTGCAGGGAATGCTGCTGGGTGTGCTCATTGCCCTGGCGCACGGGCGGCTGATGATCGGGGTTCTGGTGATGGCCGCCGCCACGGTGGCGTTGAAGGGCGTGGTGATTCCCCGCATGCTGTTCCACGCGATCCGGGAAGTGGCGAGCCGGCGTGAGGTGGAGCCGGTGGTCGGGTTTGTGGCGTCCCTGTTTCTGGGGGCGATGGGAACCGCGCTGGCCCTGTTGTTTTCCAAGACGTTGCCGATTGCGCACGAGCATGTTGCTTCGCTGATTGTGCCCGCGGCGTTGTCCACGGTGCTGACGGGGTTCCTGATCCTGATGACGCGGACGAAGGCGATCACCCAGGTGGTGGGGTACCTGATCCTGGAGAACGGGGTCTTCATTTTCGGGTTGCTGCTGATGGAGGCGATTCCCTTTCTGGTGGAACTGGGCGTTCTGCTCGACTTGTTTGTCGCCATTTTCGTCATGGGCATCATCATTCACAAAATCAGCCGGGAGTTCTCGTCGGTGAGTACCCGGATGTTGTCAGAGCTGAAGGAGTAGGACATGGCCTGGTTACTGGTAATGGTTCCGTTGTTGTTTGCCGTTGGCACGGCGCTGACGCCGTCGAACCGGTGGCGTCCCTGGTGGGTTCCGTTGGGTGGGTTTGTTCATCTGATCCTTACCCTGCTGGCGTTGTCGGCCGGATCGGTGACGGCGCTACAGGGCTGGTTGGTGCTGGATCCTTTGGGGAAAGTGGTGCTTGGCCTTGTCAGTGTGCTTTTCTTTATCTGTGCCCTGTATGCGCCGGCGTATCTGGCGCTGAGGCCCGGGGTGTTGAACCGGGTATTCTGTTCCTGTCTGCTGGTGATGCTGGGGATGATGACGCTGGTGATTCTCTCGCACCACCTTGGCCTGATGTGGGTGGCGATCGAAGCGACAACGCTGGCGACGGCGCCGTTGTTGTTCTTCAACCACACCGCGCGGTCGTTGGAGGCGACGTGGAAATACCTGTTGATCGGATCGGTGGGGATTGCGCTGGCGTTGTTGGGGTCGTTTTTCCTCGCGTACTCGTCGTTACACGAGGGGTTGGAGACGACCCTGCTGCTGGATAAGCTGATCGTCCAGGCGCCGCAGTTGTCGGCGCCATGGTTGCATGCGGCGTTTGTATTGCTGCTGGTGGGATATGGCACCAAGATGGGACTTGCGCCGATGCACACCTGGAAGCCTGATGCGTATGGGGAGGCGCCGGGACTGGTGGGAGCGCTGCTGGCGGGGGGTGCGACCAGTTGTGCCTTTATCGCCATTCTCCGGTTCTATCAGATCTGCCGGATGGCGCCCGAGGTGGCGTTTGTCCGCGAGATCCTTGTGTTCATGGGGTTGCTCTCCATGGCGGTGGCGGCGGTCTTTATGATCCGTCAGCGCGATTTCAAACGGATGTTGGCCTACTCCAGTGTGGAGCACATGGGGATCCTGGTGCTGGGGGTGGGCCTGGGCGGGCTGGCGCTGTTCGGCGCGTTACTGCATCTGATCACCAACGGGCTCACCAAAGGGGTACTCTTCCTTTCAGCCGGGAACATTCACCGGGCCTACAACAGCAAGTTGACGGATGACGTGCAGGGGGCGATGCGACGTTTGCCGGCGTCCGGGGCGCTGTTCCTGGCGGGTTTCCTGGTGGTCACGGGGTCCCCGCCCGGCGGACCCTTCATCAGTGAACTCACGATCCTGATGGGGGCGATCCAGGGCGGCAAGTTCGTGGTGGCGACCCTCTACCTGACATTGCTGGCGATTGTCTTTATCGGGATGGGGACCACGGTATTGCGGGTGGTGCAGGGCGAGCCATCCGCGCAGGCGTCCGCCACCGCGTACCGGGATCGCGCGGGGCTGGTGTTGCCGATCATGCTGTTCCTGGGCTTGGCGGTTCTGTTGGGGCTGTACATCCCGCCGCCATTGCAGAGGCTTCTGCAAGGGGCGGTGGACTATCTGGAGGTGGTGCCGTGACGGCGATTCTACGATGGAGGGTGGTGCACAATGGCGAGCCGGTGGCGCGGCGTGAAATCCCCGAGTTGGATGGGGACGCGTTCCGGGAGGCCATGGTGGAAGCGGTGCAGGATGGGGCCAGGGTGGCCGCCTTTTTCGGGCATGTCCCGGCAGGAGGCGTTGGCGTTGATCTCTATGCCGTGCTGGCTTTCCGCGAGGAGGGGCACCTCCGTGTGGCCAGGATGCGGGTGATGGGAGAAACGTTCCCGTCGTTAACGCCGGTGTGTCCGCAGGTTCATCTGTTTGAGCGGGAGATTGCCGAGCAATTCGGGCTTGTGCCGGAAGGACATCCGTGGCTCAAGCCGGTGCGCTTTGTAAAATCCGCTCGCCCGGGGCATGATGCCTGGGGGCGGACGGATGTGGCGGGCCCGGAGATTGGGGTCATGGACTTCTACCGCGTCGAGGGTGAGGAGGTACATGAGGTGGCGGTGGGGCCGGTGCATGCGGGGATTATTGAGCCGGGGCATTTCCGCTTCCAGTGCCATGGCGAGCAGGTGTTTCATCTGGAGATTGCACTGGGATATCAACACCGCGGCGTGGAGTGGGCGATGGTGGGAGGGGCACCCAGCCGGGCGATACATTACATGGAGACACTGGCGGGCGACACGACAGTCGGGCATGCCACGGCGTATTGCCAGGCCATGGAAGGGTTGGCCGGCTGCAATGTTCCGGCCCGGGCCCAGGTGCTGCGGGGGATAG
Organism: Kiritimatiellia bacterium; assembly: GCA_044344495.1. Taxonomy (GTDB): domain Bacteria; phylum Verrucomicrobiota; class Kiritimatiellia; order CAIKKV01; family CAITUY01; genus CAZDUS01. Next base: position 11,223 of record JBIJCW010000027.1, read on the forward strand.
CCCTGGAGCTTGAGCGGTTGGCGAACCATACGGGCGACTTGGGGGCGCTGGCAGGGGATGTGGGGTTCCTGCCCACCGCCTCGTATTGCGGGCGGTTGCGTGGTGATTTTCTCAACATGACGGCGCTTCTGTGCGGGAACCGGTTTGGACGAGGCCTATTGCGGCCCGGCGGCGCCGGGTTTGATGTGGATGAGGCGATCATCGGGGACCTGCGTATGCGCATGGAGGCGACCTTGCGGGATGTGGCCGGGGCCGTCAATCTCCTGTGGGATTCCGCGTCGGTGATGAGCCGGTTTGGGGAAACGGGGGTTGTATCGCTCGAGACCTGCCAGTCGATCGGGATGGTCGGTCTTGCGGCGCGGGCGTGCGGGCTGGAGAGTGATGTGCGGCATGATTTCCCGACGGGCATTTTCCGTTTCTCGCAGATTCCGATGTCCACCGGCAAGGAAGGGGATGTTTTCGAGCGGGCGCATATCCGGTGGATGGAGATTCAGCGGTCGGGGGAATTCATCCTGGAGCAACTGAAGATGCTGGTGGACGGCCCGGTGCGGGTGGTGCCGGGGCCCCTGGCGCCGGATGAACTGGTGGTGTCGCTGGTGGAGGGGTGGCGCGGGGCGATTTGTCATGTGGCGCTGACGGACGGTGCGGGGGGGCTGGCCGGGTACAAGGTGGTGGATCCGTCGTTTTTCAACTGGATGGGGTTGGCGATGGCAATGCGCAACCAGCAAATTTCCGATTTTCCGCTCTGCAACAAGAGTTTCAACCTGTCCTACTGCGGGCATGATTTGTGAGGGGTGTATGCTGAACATTCTGTGGGCTAGAATCAAGCAAGGGCATCGGACGATCAAGTATCCGCGGCGGCCGCCGGTAGTGCCGGACCGGTTCCGGGGATTGCCGGAGATGGATCCGGCGTTGGGTGTGAAGGACGGCGAAGCCATGGTGGCGGTGTGTCCCGTGGGGGCGCTGGCGTTGCGCGAGGGGCGGTTGACGTTGGATATGGGGAAATGCCTGTTCTGCGGGGAGTGCGAGAAGCGTGGGCCGGAGGGGGCGATCCGGTTCACCCGGAACCACCAGTTGGCGGCGCGCCGGCGGGAAACGCTGGTGCTCGATGGTAGTGCGGTGCGCTTGGCGGCGGCGCTGGATGAGAAGAGCAGGAAGTTGTTCGGCCGTTCGCTCAAGCTGCGGCAGGTGAGTGCGGGCGGGTGCAATGCCTGTGAAGCCGACTGCAATGTGCTCAGCACGGTGGTGTTCGATCTGGGTCGGTTTGGCATTCAGTTTGTGGCATCGCCGCGGCATGCGGATGGGGTGCTGATCACCGGGCCGGTGACGCGGCACATGGAGGCGGCATTGAAGAAGACCTATGAGGCGATACCGGCGCCCAAGGTGGTGGTGGCGGTTGGGGCCTGTGCGATTTCCGGCGGCCCTTACGGGGAGCATCCGGAGCAGTGCGGCGGCGCGGCGGCGGTGGTGCCGGTGGATGTGTACATTCCGGGATGTCCGCCGCATCCGGCGACGATTCTGGATGGGTTGCTGAGGGCGTTGGGGCGGGTTGAGGACGGTTGAAGTTCCTTTGACAACGCCAAGGTGATCAGGTGAACCAGGAAAAGGGACACTGGCCGGGTGCATCCGGCGCACTCAACTTTCCTTAATCCGGAGATGTTCCGATTCATGCAGGGGTGGCAAAATATTTTGTAATCGCAACCGTTTACCAGTATAAGGAACGGTTCATGAATCCAAGAAATGACACTGGCGGAGATGCCCGCGGGGTGCGGCCATGGGTGTTGTCTTTTCCCGGCATTTTGTTGCTGGCAGCGCTGTGTGTCGTGATGGGGACGGGGTGTGCGACGATACGCCGTGCGCGTGAAGCCCAGGACGGGAAAAAGGCGCCGCCGGGCGAGCGTACGGTGAGAGCCGGGGACATTGGTCTCGGATCCAACACGGTGCTGGCGGTGGGTGATGCCGTGCGGGTGGGGCTGCAGTACCGGCCTGCCGTGGTGCAGGCCCGGCAGTCCCTGGCGGCGGCAGTGGCGCAGGAGCGGGCGGCGATGTCGGCCTACTGGCCCGCGGTGGACGCGTCGGCGGGGTACACGCGCCGGACCGCGAATTCAGCCGGGACTGCCTCCAGCAGCCGGTCCAGTGACAGTTACAGCGGATCCCTGGGGCTGGACCTGCTGGTTTACGATTTTGGCAGGACGCCAGCGGAGGTCCGGCAGGCGGTGGAGCAGCGGCTGGCGGCCGAAGCCTCCCTGCGGGCGGCGCGGAATGACGTGGTGTATGAGGTGCGGGCGGCATTTTTTGAGCTTTGCCGGGCGCAGGAATTGCTGCAGGTGGCCGAGGAGTCAGTGCGGCAATTCCAGACCCATCTTGAACAGGTCCGGGTCTTTGCCGAGGTGGGGATCCGGATCCGGTATGACGTGACCAAGGCGGAAGTGGATCTCGGGAATGCCAGGCTCAGCCGGATCGATGCCGCGAACGCAAGGATGACGGCGCGGGCGGCCTTGAACCAGAGTCTGGGGCTGGCGGAGGACCCGGGTTTCCAGGTAATGGCCGGGGAGCCTGAGCCCTATGCGGGAACTCCGGAGGGGTTGATGGCGGTCGCGCGGGAGCGGCATCCGGAACTTCAGGTTCTGCAGGCGCGGGAGCGGGCGGCGTCCGCCGCCGTGGACGCCGCCATTGCCAGTCTGTATCCGTCGCTGCGGGTGGGCGGTGATTACGGGGCGAGCGGTTCGCAGTTTCCGCTGACGTGGAATTGGTCGATGATGGCCCGTTCGGCGCTCAGTCTTTTTACCGGGTGGCGTCAGACGGCCCAGGTTGATGCGGCGGTGGCGGCACTGCGGGCGGCACGCAGCCGGGTGGCGGAACGCGAACAGCAGATCTATCTGGAAATCCGTCGCGGGCTGAGCAGTCTGGATACGGCGATTGAGCGACAGGGATTGGCGGAGTTGATTGTACGGGAGGCGCAGGAGAGTCTGGCGCTGGTGAGTGAGCGATACCGGCAAGGCAAGGCATCGGCGATCGAAGTGACCGATGCCCAGGTTGCATTGACGGGGGCCCGGTCCGACCGGGTGAAGGCCCGGTTTGGCCGTCAAACGGCGGTGGCGCAGATTCAGCATGCCATAGGAAGCGGTGACTTATGAAACGATGGATGATGATGGCGGGTGTCGTCGTGGTGGCGGGGGGGGCGGCCGGCGTGTGGTGGTGGCGATCGCCGGAAATGAAAGGGCCGACGTACCGGACGGTTGCGGCGGAGACGGGTGACCTGATCCAGACGGTGCGGGCGGCAGGGACGGTCAATCCGATGCGCCTGGTGGATGTGGGGACACAGGTCAATGGGCCGATCCGGAAATTGTACGTGGATTTCAACGATCGGGTGAAAGCGGGTGATCTGGTGGCGGTGATTGACCCGACCGTATATCAGGCGCGGCTGGCGCAGGAGCGGGCGAACGTGCTTCAGAGCGAGGCTTCGGTGGATCAGGCCCAGGTCCGTCTGGTGCAGGCGGAGAAGGATCTGGTCCGTGCGCGCGAGTTGGCGCGGCGCGACATGCTCTCGCAGGCGGATCTGGATGCGGCGGTGGCCGCGCGTGATGCCCTGGCGGCCCAGCTTAAGGTGGCACAGGCGGAGGTCGAGCAGAGTAAGGCCTCGCTGCAGTTGGCGCAGGCCAATCTCGACTACACGGTGATCCGTTCGCCGGTGGACGGGGTGGTGATCAAGCGGAGCGTCAGTGAGGGGCAGACGGTGGTGGCCAGCATGTCGGCGCCGGTCCTCTTCCAGATCGCGACGGATCTATCCAAGATGGAGATTGCGGCGAGTGTTCCCGAGGCGGATGTCGGCAGCATCCAGGAAGGACAGCCGGTGAAGTTCACGGTGGATGCCTATCCTGACGAATTCCAGGGCAAGGTGGCGCAGATCCGGTTGTCGGCCCTGACCGTCCAGAACGTGGTGACGTATCCAGTCATCATCCGGGCCGACAATCCCGACGGCAAACTATTCCCGGGCATGACGGCCAATGTGATTTGTGAAGTGGCGCACCTGACGGATGTCCTGCGGGTTCCCAATGCCGCCTTGCGGTTCAAGCTGTCGGGGGACAAGGGTGACGCCAGGGCCAAGACGGGTTCCAGGGTGTGGGTATTGAGGGAGCCGCGCGGGTTACCCGAGGCGGTGAAGGTTAAGGCAGGCATCACCGACGGATTGTTCACTGAACTGCGCGAAGCGGCGGGGATAAAGGCCGGGGATCTTCTGGTGGTTGGGACCAACGGGGTGGCGGGTGAAGTGAAGGAAACCGTGAATCCATTTGCTCCGCCGAGGATGCCCGGTATGCGGCGGCCGCGATAGGAGCGTGGCATGCTGATTACACTTCGTCAGGTTTGCAAGGTTTACCGGATGGGCGAGATTGAGATTCCGGCGTTGCGGAATGTTTCGCTGGAGATCGGGCGTGGCGATTTTGTCGCCATCATGGGCGCCTCCGGATCCGGGAAAAGCACGTTGATGAATGTGCTGGGATGCCTGGATACGCCCACGTCGGGAGAGTATTGGCTGGATGGGGAGCAGGCGGGGCGTCTGAGTGCCGACCGGCTGGCGGGGCTTCGCAACCACAAGATTGGGTTTGTGTTTCAGAACTTCAATCTGTTGCCGCGCACCAGTGCGCTGGAAAACGTGGAACTTCCGATGTGCTACGGGGGGGTTCACCTCCGTAGCGCCGAGCGGAAGCGGCGGGCGGAGGAATTGCTGATCCGGCTGGGACTGGGGGACCGGATGGACCATCATCCGAGCCAGTTGTCCGGCGGGCAGCAGCAGCGGGTGGCCATTGCGCGGGCGTTGGTCAATGCGCCGCCGCTGATTCTGGCGGATGAGCCCACGGGTAATCTGGACAGCCGGTCCAGCAATGAAATCATGAAGTTATTCACCGATCTCAATGCGGAGGGGATGACGGTGGTGATGGTGACGCACGAGCAGGACATAGCCCAGCATGCCAGACGGGTCATCCACATGCGGGACGGGGAGGTTGTATGACCGGCGCGGTGGTTCTCCGGGTGGCGTTGCGGGCTTTGATGCGCAACAAGGGGCGGGCGCTGTTGACGGCGTTGGGCATCATTATCGGTATTGCCGCCGTGATTGCCGTGATTTCGGTGGGGCGGGGGGCGTCGACGATGATGCAATCCCAGATTAACAGCATGGGGAACAACCTGATGATGGTTTTCCCGGGAAGCATGCAGATGGGGGGCGCCCGTGGAAGTGCGGGGAGCCAGCAAAACCTGACGGTGGATGATGGCGCGGCCATCCTCAACGAATGTCCGATGGTTGCGGTGATGAGTCCCGTGATTCATGCGGGAGCACAGGCGGTGTATCGGGAAAACGACTGGGCAACCTCGATTGTCGGGGGATCGGAAGACTATCCTGTCGTCCGGAACTGGGAGGTGGCCGAGGGGGATTGCTTCACGGAGAATGATGTGCGCCGCGGGGCACGGGTGTGTGTGTTGGGGAAGACGGTGGCAGACCAGCTTTTCAAGGGGGATAGTCCGGTAGGGGCGAATCTGCGGATCGAGAGGATGTCATTCCGGGTTCTTGGGGTCATGGCGGCGAAAGGGAGTACGGCATGGGGGCGGGATCAGGATGACACCATCATTCTTCCCTGGACCACGGTGCGGCGGGTGCTTCAGCGGTCCTCGTTCCGGAACGTAAGCCAGTTGCTGTTCAGTCTGCGCCGCATGGAAGATCTGGAACCGGCCAGGCGGGAGGTGACGGCGATTCTTCGCCAGCGGCACCGGCTGGGGGCGGATGCGGATGACGATTTTACCGTGACGGACATGACGGAGGTGACGGAGACCATCACCAAGGTGTCGGGGATGATGACGATGTTGCTGGCGGTGATTGCCTCCATTTCGCTGGTGGTGGGGGGGATTGGCATCATGAACATCATGCTGGTTTCGGTGACCGAGCGGACGCGGGAGATCG
>JBIJCW010000155.1:0-5182 GCA_044344495.1 Kiritimatiellia bacterium
GACATCAACGGCGATACGATTTCGGATGGTCTGGCCATTCAGCATGGGATGGACCCGCGCGAGCCGTTTGCTCCGCTCACGCCCGGATGGAATTTCAAGGGTCAGTACGGGAGCAAGGGGAGTGGTCAATTCGGCGCTTCGATTCCCAGTCCGACGCGTGTGGTTTACAAGGGCGACTTCCTGTATGCCTTGGATACGGGGCGCAGCAAGATTCAGGTGTGGAACCGGAGGACGGGTTCCTATCTTGGGTCGTATGGGTCGAGTGGAACCGGCAACGGCCAATTCTCGCAACCCTATGGACTCGGGCTGGATCCCCGGCCGGGCACGAACCGGTTGGCCGTGGTGGATCAGGGCAACTTCAGGGTTCAGGTTCTTAATTTCAACCCGACGACAGGCACGAACATCACGTTCGCGTTTGCCTTTGGCGGCAGCAACGTCTTCCTGGCGGCCAAAGACGTGGCCATTGCGCCGGACGGACGGTTCTATGTGACCGATGAGTTTTCGGTCAGGGTCTTCGCGGCGGACGGATCGCTGCAAAGTACGCTTGCCTCGGGCGGCACGAACGCGGGGTCCGTGATGCGGCCATGGGGTGTGACGGTGGCGGATGATGGGCGGGTGGTGGTGGCCGATACGGAGAACAACCGCCTGCAGTGTTGGAACTCGGCGGGCACGTGGTTATGGGCAACAGGAACTCAAGGGGCTGCAGCAGGCCAACTCAATATGCCCAAAGATATGGCGTTCGGGCCGGGTGGCAGAATCTATGTGGCGGATACAGGCAATTCACGGTTGGCCGTGTACAGCGCGAATGGTTCGCATATTGCCAACATCGGGCTGTACAATTTCAGTGGCGATATGCAGATGACCCAACCCTACAGCCTGGTGCCGGTGGTTGACTCCAATCTTGTCTACGTGGCCGACACGCTGAACAACCGGGTGCTGCTGGTGTCCGCGATCTTCGATGGCGACGGTGACGGCATGGATGACGTGTGGGAGTTGCTCCATGGTCTTGATCCAACGAATCCCAACGATGCCGGCCTGGATTTCAACGGCAATGGCATCTCCAACCTCGGCGAGTACCGGTTGCAGCAGGATCCCGGATTGGGAGTGGTCATCACGGCGTTTTCGGTGAATCCGCAGGTCCTGCGTTGGCAGTCGGTTTCCTCCGGCGGGGTCTATCAGGTGCAATATGCGCATGGACCGCTGGGGTTGCTATCGACGAACAACTGGCAAGGGGGCCCAACGGTGACGTCGCATGTGGCGGGGGCCCTGTCGGTGACGAACATGTTGACGTTGACGAACACGGTGCAGTTCATCCGGGTTTTGAAGGTGGGGCCGTGATGGCGGGGATGAGATGATGAAAAACGCGAAACACGCGAAACGGGAGAGAGCATAAAATGAAGGCAATGGGATTGATGATGGCGGCGCTGTTGGCGGGTGTTTCCCTGGCGGTTGCGGCGGAGGCAGACAAGCCGGCGTTGTTGGGCGGGCCGGTGGTTGAGAAACCCATGCTTGTGGAGCGGGCCGTGGTGCCGCCAGCACCCGTGATTGCCGACACCAATGTGCTGGCCGCATTGACGGCGGAGGAAAAGGCGCTGTTGGATCAAGCGAAGGATATTACCCGCAAGATCATTGCCAGGCAGAAGCCGTTGCGGGACATGCGCGAGCGGGTGGTGACCCAGGACAAGGATCTGCAGGCGATCGTCAAGGCGATTGCCGAGAAGCAGAAGGAACTGGATGCAAAACTTCTGGAAAAGTATCCCGATCTGGCGACCCAGATCAAGGAGCGGGATGATTTGACCCGTGAGCATTCCGACGTCAACGCCAAGCTCCGTGAAGTGCGGCGGAAGATGGACGAAATGGATGCCGCGATCCGGAAGCAGGCGACGGAGAAGAAGCAGGCCAAGTAAGGCGGCGACGGGTTGTGGCCGCAAGATTTGCGAAGTGTGATGGATTTGCATGGAATAAGTGACGGGGCGATCCAGCGGGTGCCCCGGGTTAAGCCGAGAGGAAGAAGCCTATGAAGACACGAAGTGTGCGTCAGTGGAGTTTGGCTGGACTGGTGGGTCTGGTTTGGGTGGCCTCGATGGCCTTCCCAATGGCAGCCAAAGCGCAAGTGCCATTCAATTTGCGTCTAAACATCCAAAATACCGAAACAAACATGGGTTCAATTACGGCGCCTACCAATGTGCCGCCGCGTATGCCGACGGGGGTCTGGATTCCCGTGGATCCGGAAGTTGAGGTTGTGGCCCAAGCAAAGCCAGGCTATGCCTTTGACTATTGGCAGGTGGATTCATCTTCAGTGATGTATTTCGATTCAGGGTCTAACTCCGCCAGCACATTTGTTCAATGTTTCTCTGGGACGAATGTTATTCTCACTGCGCGTTTTAAACCTGGGAATGTCGCGTTAACGATTGTGTCGACGAACAGTCTTGGGGATGAGGTTGGAACGCCGTTACCGCCGTTGGGGAGTCGGTCGTTTGCGTACAATGCCGTTGTGTCCGGTGTTTCGGTTACGTCTCCGTATACGGTTTCCGGTGACGTGAATGTGCGGTGGCGTTGCAAAGGATTCACGTCCGTTGGAAGCATTTCGCCAGCGAGTGGGACGGCGACGGCGATTTCTTCGTTCAACATCACCACCAATACCACGGTTGATTGGCGCTGGGAGCCGGAGTATGCCATTGATATGCAGACGGTGGGCAGCGGTACGGTTTCGGCCAATCCGCCCGGTCCCTGGTATACGAACAACCAGGCGGTGGTGTTGACGGCGACGCCGGGTTCGGGTCAGGACTTCGTCGGGTGGTCGGGGGATGCGAGCGGTGCCTCGCTGATCATCACGCAGGTGATGAATTCGGCCAAGGCGATTGTGGCGACCTTCGGCACGCCGGTGGTGACATTGCAGATCGTCTCTACCAATGAGGCAGGGCTTCACGTTGGTGATGCGAAGCCGTTTGATGGTGGCCCATTTGTGACCAACAAAGGGGTGACGGTGACCTCAAGTGTTACGTCGCCGGACATACAGGATGAGGCGGCCGGGGTTCGGCACTATGTGCAAGGGTTCACCGGAACAGGGAGCGCGCCAGCCAGTGGACCGGGCAAGACGACAGGGGCATTCTCCCTGACCACGAGTTCCACGGTGCATTGGAACTGGACGTCGCAGTACCGGCTGCTGATCAAGATCAACACGGTCGGAGCCGCGAGCATTCTTGCCTCGGTAACGCCTACACCCGGCGGAGTGCCCGACACCAGTGCTCCGGACGGATATGCAGGGTACTGGTACGAGGCCGGGACGCTGGTGACGTTGAGTGCGGCGCCGGGGGCGTCGTTCCAGGGATGGAGTGGGGATATTACGGCGTCCGCGTCCTATACGAACAGTGTACTCATGACCAACGCCCGCGTTGTCACGGCGATCTTCTCCGACGTGCCGCTGGATTCGGATGCGGACGGGATGCCCGACAAGTGGGAAGAGCAATTCGGCCTTAATTCCCATGATGCAACCGGATTGAGCGGCCCCTATGGCGATCCGGATAACGATGGAGTGGCCAACCTGCAGGAATACGAGATTTCGCACGTCATCAATACCAACATGGCTTCCTTCGTGGAGTGCAGTCCGATCAATGCGGATAGTGATTCCGACGGCATTGATGACGGTTATGAATTCTACAACACTGCGATGCCGGGCAATACCAATGGTGTTTCCGGTTCTCAGGCCAACTTCCTGGCGCCAGTGGATTCGCATGGGGCCAACGGAGCGGACGGCAACCCGGATGGCGATTTCCTGTGGAACACGCTTTCGGGATACCGGACCTCGATCGGATTGGTCACGGCCCAGGAATATATCGGGCCCGATGGAAGACCGCCGGGCGTCTGGGTGCCGTCGGTTGACATGTCCGCCTACGGCATAACGAAGCCCGTTTTCCGTTACCGTAACAAGATGGACACGTTGGTGGATCCGTCCTTCGCCATCGATACGGGTGACGACGGCGATCAGAGTTCGTCGGATTCGACTGATTCTGAAAACGCCGGAACGGGCGATGGTTTTGATGACGGGTTTGAGTATACGTGGGATGTCTGGCAGGGGGTGCACGGGGGCGAGCAGGCTGGCGATCCGTTGGGCCATCGCATCCCCATCCGATTCCGCGCCCTTCCTGAAAAGCCCACCGCGGCGCTATTGGCGCCCTGGTTTACGAACCGCAACGACATGGCGATTTGTACGTACAACTACAACGAGGTCAACTTCTTCATGAACATCGGTGGAGGTTTCTTCTCTCCGACGAGTTCGGTTCCGGTCGGCACCAATCCGGTTGCCATGGCCTTGGGAGGGTTTGACACGGCGAACCAGACCAATGACATTGTCACGGCCAACTGGGGCGATAACACGATCAGCGTATTACTCCGGGTGCCGTCCAATGCGCTGCCGTTCACGGTGCAGTCGTACACGGTGGGGGCCAATCCCTCCTTCGTGGCCGTGGGCGAATTCAATGGCGATACGCGCCAGGATATTGCCGTGGCCAATGCCGGTGATGGCACGGTGACGATCCTGACCAACCGTGGTGCGGGATTGTTCAGTCCGATGACGAACATTTTTGTGGGCGGGGCTCCGTCGTCGCTGGCGGTTGGCCCGGTTTTCCAGGGGATTACGAATTACCCGACGGTGGGGGGCACCTACAATGATTTGTTGGTGGCCGATGGGATTACCAATGTCATTTCGATCCGGGCCGACACCAACGGCAACTTCGCGGTCTTTGGAAGCACCGGGGTTGGTTCACGGCCGACCTCCATCGTGATGGGTGATTTCAATCTCGACAATACGAACGATTTTGCCGTGTCGATTACGGGCGATGCCAAGGTTAAGAACTACCTGGGGGATGGTGCCGGTGGGTTTGTGGTGAATAGCGAGGAATCAGCCGGGGAAGAGGGGTATCCTGTGCATCTGTCGGCGGGAAGGTTGGATGCAAACCTTACCCCGGATGTCGTGGCATCGGCGTACTCGAACAAGACCGGGCGGGTCTACGTTGGAATTCCGGATGGTACGATTATTCCGGCGACGTCCCTTGATCTGAATATGCGGCCGGTGTGGTCTGTGATTGGCGATGTCTCGGGGGATGGCATCGCTGACATCGTCCTTGTATGTATTGACGATGACAAGGTGTCTGTGTGGACCGGCGCTGGCGATATGACATTT
>JBIJCW010000156.1:0-5155 GCA_044344495.1 Kiritimatiellia bacterium
CGCCCTGACCCCCGACGACGTCATCGCCCGCTTCCTGCACCTTCCCGCAACGACAGTCCCCGATCTCATTCGCGCCCGCAACTCCACCATCGACAACATCGTTGCCTTTCTCTTCTCCAACCTGGCAGCCTACCTCATCAACATCCTGTGGGTGTTCAAACCTGGCCGCCACCATCCCTTCCTGGAATTCCTCTACTTCTACCTCTGGTCCGGCATCAGCATCGGCGTCGGCAGTCTCATCATGTGGCTCCTGATCCACCTGTGCGGCATCGCCACCACCTTCGCCTTCATTATCAATATTGTCACCTGCCTCCTGATTAATTTCATCGTCCGCAAACATCTGGTCTTTAAGGGATAGCCCCACCCATCATGAACATCATCCTCCGCAAATTCACGCTCGTCCTGGCCACCGGCTTCGGCCTTGGCTTCAGTCCGGTCGCCTCCGGCACCACCGGAACCCTGCCCGGCCTCCTCATCGTCTGGGCTGTCTGGCCCTACGGCCTGCCCTGGCAGATCGCCTCGGCCATCCTCCTCCCTCTCCTGGCCATCCCCATCTGCGGTGCCGCCGAACGGCACTTCGGCAAGAAGGATGACGGCCGTATCGTGGCCGACGAGTACATGACCTTCCCGATCGCCATGCTCGGACTCCCCTTCACCCCCTGGGTGGTCGCCCTCGCCTTTTTCACCAGCCGCTGTTTCGATATCCTCAAACTCCCACCCGCACGGCAACTCCAGTCCCTGCACGGCGGCACCGGCATCGTCATCGACGATGTCATCGCCTCCATCCACAGCCTCATTCTCAACCACGCCATCTACTGGGCCGTCCTGCACTGGTTCTTGTAAGTGGGACGTATCCCCAGGTGTTGAATCATGGCCAACGGCAGGTACCCATCGCAAATCCAACGTCGGCCTCCACCGGGATAAACCCGGCCATGGACCCCGATGAATGCGCCCCTCAACCTTACGCTGGAATTCCCACCGCGAATCGCTATAACTATGCTCGCACTCAACAAGTGCCCGGAGGTTGATTCATGAAGGTCTCAATTGTGGTGCCAGTCTATAACGAACAAGACAATGTCCTGCCTCTTGCCGCGGAAATGGATAAGTTGTCCGGTCAAGTCCCCGGACTCGAAGTCCTTTTTGTGGATGACGGCAGTCGCGACCAAACCTGGGACCGTATCGCAGAGGCAAAAACCAAATACCCCTCCGTCACCGGTTTGCGCTACGAGCGCAACTGCGGCCAGAGCCATGCCATGCTGGTGGGACTGCGCCTCGCCGCCGGCGATGTGCTGGTGACGATCGACGGCGACCTCCAGAATAACCCCGCCGACATCCCCCGCCTGTTGGCCGAACTGGACGGTTGCGATGCCGTCTGCGGCTACCGCGCCAAACGCAAGGACACCTGGGCCCGCCGCGTCGGATCACGCCTCGCCAACCGCGTCCGCAACTGGGCCACCCACGACGGAATCCGCGACACCGGCTGCAGTCTCAAGGCATTCCGCAAGATTTGCGTGAACGATCTTCCCCCCGTCGAAGGCGTCCACCGATTTATGCCCGCCTACTTCAAGCTCAATGGCCGCATCATCAAGGAAGTCGCCGTGGATCACCGTGCCCGCACTATGGGCGCCTCAAAGTACACCAACATGAAGCGCCTGCCCCGCACGATCTACGATCTCTTCGGCTTCGTTTGGTACCGTAAACGCCACCTGCGCACCATGCCCCAGACCGACATCCGCCGGGCATAGGAATTGCAGCGACCGGGGAAGTTCAGTCACCCGGATGTCAGAATAACGTATAGATGAACGGCGCCACGGTCTGGCCCGTTACAATGAACAGCCCCAGCAGCAGGAACACCAGCACCACCGGCACAATCCACCAGGCCTTGTTGTGCCACGCAAACGCTCCAAATTCCTTCAATAGCCGTCCGAGATGTTTCAAGAATCGCATGGCATTCGCCCCCTTTAGTCTAAGACATATTCCTGTCGCCAGTTGGCCTTGTCCTGCCACGGCGGTTGATCCTTCTTGGACAACACAAACGACCCCAACACGAGGTAATCCATCTCTGTACGCATGAAACAGCGATAGGCATCCTCCGGCGTACACACAATCGGCTCACCCCGCACATTGAAGGAGGTGTTGATGATCACCCCGTATCCGGTCAGTTTCTCAAAGGCCTTGATGATCGCATAGTAACGCGGATTGCTCTCGGATGATACCGTCTGCACCCGCGCCGAGTAATCCACATGCGTGATCGCCGGAATATCCGACCGCACCTGGTTGATGCGCTCGCGGATCGGAACACGCCCCGCCTCCTCCAACCCCTTGCACCGCTCCTTGCACACCGGCGCCACCAGCAGCATATAGGGCGACGGCCGGTCGAGTTCGAAATAATCCCCCACCCGCTCCTCAAGACACGAGGGCGCAAATGGACGAAAACTCTCCCGATACTTGATCTTGAGGTTCATCACACTCTGCATCTTGGAGGACCGGGCATCACCGATGATCGACCGCCCCCCCAACGCCCGCGGCCCGAACTCCATCCGCCCCTGCACCAAGCCGATCACATTTTCCGAAGCCACCAACGACGCGATCTCCGCCGCCCACGCATCCCCTTCCAGTTTCCGGGCGGGATACCCGTTGGCCTTCAGGAACTTCTCCACCGCGTCATCCTCAATATCCGGCCCCAACAGCGAACCACGGATCGAGTCATGCACATTGTCCGCCTGCCGGGGCTGGTTGAGAACCTGATGTCCCACCATCAACGCCGCCCCCAATGCCCCACCCGCATCTCCCGCCGCCGGCTGAATCCAGATGTCCTTGAAAATCCCTTCGCGCAACAACCGCCCGTTGGCCACGCAGTTCAACGCCACGCCGCCCGCCATGCACAAGTACGGCTCCCCCGTGATCTCCCGCGCATGCCGCGCCATCCGCAGCACAATCTCCTCGGTTACCACCTGGATCGACCGCGCGATATCCATCTCACGCTGCGAAATCTCACTCTCCCCCTTGCGCGCCGGCCCGCCGAACAACTCAGCAAAGGCATCGTTGGTCATCGTAAGACCGTCCAGATACCCGAAGTATTTCAAGTTCAGCCGGAACGACCCGTCTTCCCGCAAATCGAGAAGGTTGTCCCGGATCACGTCCACATAGGTCGGCTCGCCATACGGCGCCAGCCCCATCAATTTGTACTCCCCGGAATTGACGCGAAACCCGGTGAAGTAGGTGAACGCCGAATACAGCAATCCCAGTGAATGGGGAAAATGCAGATCCTTCAGGATTTCCAGCCGGTTGCCATCCCCGCGCCCGATCGCGCTCGTGGACCACTCTCCCACCCCGTCCAGCGTCAGAATGGCCGCCTTCTGGAACGGCGACGCGAAAAACGCGCTGGCCGCATGCGACTCATGATGCTCGGGAAAATACATCGCCGGCACCGTCTTTATTCCGCACTTCTCCAGCGCCTCCTCGATCTCCAGCGGTATCCAGAGTTTCTCCTTCATCCAAAGCGGCACCGCCATCATGAAGGATCGCAGACCAAAGGGCGCCACGCTGAAATAGGTCTTAAGGATACGCTCAAACTTGCGGATCGGTTTGTCGTAGAACGCCACCCCGTCCAGTGTTCCCCCTCCCTGACGCTCCAACTCGCGCAGGCAATACTTCACCGCATTGATCGGGAACCCGGCGTCGTGTTTCTTCCGGGTAAAGCGCTCCTCCTGGGCCGCGGCGATAATCACACCGTCCTTCACCAATGCCGCCGCTGAGTCGTGATAAAATGCGCTTATGCCAAGAATGTTCATCAGTATTGCCGCTTGTATTCGTCAGGACTTCCAACCGGTTTGCGGGCAATCCAGTAGGTTGGCGCCTTCGTGGGGAATTTGCGCGCCATGGGGTCGTTCCCGGTCATCATCAGAATCAATCGCCCCGGGAAAAACACCAGGTAGAACATCGGGGTCAATAACAACCAGGTAAGGCCAATCCCCGCCGCCTTCCCCAACCAGCGCCCCCCCTGCTCAATCTTCATGAAGAGAGGCGGGACCAATAGACCACTCAGGAGCACCAACGCCCCGATCCCGGCCACAACCCCAGCCGCAATTTGACGGCCCTTCCAGGCAAATAAACCCGCCACAGCAAACGGAATCAACGCCTGAAGCGAAGCCCGACCGGCAATACCCGCCCGATCACATGTTGTTTTTTCTGCCATAAGCGAGCCGGAAACTACGCCATACCATGAATAAAATCAAGTCAGTCCATTCACAAGTCACCCTTCTGAAGTCACCCTTCACGCCCCCACCTCAGAACCATCCACGCTCCTTCATCTCGCGCTCCAACCGCTCGGCCAGCACCCGGTGCCCGCCGGCCCTGGGATGCATGGCATGAACATAGTAGTCGGCAGGATATTCATTCGCCGCAATCCGATTGTAGGTGTTGTAGTGCACAATCTCGAGATCACTCAGGATCTTGAGCACTTCCTTCTGCATCGGCCCGATAACCAACAGTTGAAACCCATTCTTCTCGCCCAGCGCCTTCAACTCGGCAAACTCATTCCGAACCCCCGTAATGTCCATGCCAGCCCGAAAACGCTCCGGAATCTGATCCTTGCTGTATTTCCGCTGATCGGCAATCTGGTTGAGCGCCAGATCGGAAAACGCCTTGCGGTCGAACATCAGGTTGTAGAGAAAGGATACGTCCTTTCGGCTCCATTGCCCCTGTTGCGGAATGAAGAACGGCAAGCCGAAATCGTTATCACACCAGCCCACCACCACAATATCCGGCTTGTAGACAAGCCCCTTGCTTTTCAGAGTCTCAACCTCCAACTGCGTGTTGTACCCTGGAACACCGAAGTTCAGGGTTTCGTAAACCTTGCCGTCCGCGCGGGCATTGAGGTTCGACTCCAGCACATCCATGTAGTTCTCCCCCTGGTGTACCCCCCACCCGAACATGCCCGAATCTCCCACCCCCACAATCCGCACCGTCCTCATCGGTTTCTCGACGGCATACTCCCGGCTCTTGCGCATCCCAGCGCCATTGATGTGCAGACGGATATGCCCGAACTCCCGGTCAACGTCCGGCTTGAGTTCATACACCACATTGGGATACTTGCTCTTTCGGATGATAGCCGCCATCGGATGCGTCGTCCGGATCTTCTCCTGCGTGAGTT
>JBIJCW010000258.1:0-2701 GCA_044344495.1 Kiritimatiellia bacterium
GACCGCGTTGCACGAGGCGTATCACCATCACGAGAATCAACATCGCCACGATCACTGAGGCGATCAATTGCCGGGGCATCATGGCTCAACCCTCCTTGCAGGGGCTTCCGGGTGCGCGCGCCAGACACGCCAGACGGAAATGTTCAACAACACAACAAACACAGAGAGCAACATCTTGATCCCGTAATACAGCGGTTTCCATCCCGCATGCATGGAGACTCCGCCGTCCCGGTTCTCCATCCTCACCGGAACTTCGCGTATCCGTAACCCGCTCAGATGCGACATCAACAGCACGTCCGCATCCGGGTAGTCACACGGAAAAATACCGCTCGCCAGCAGTGCCAGCGCCCGCCGGTTAAGGGCCTGGAATCCGCTTGTCGGATCCGAAAACCGACGCCCGGTCAGAATCAAAAGCAGCACCGAGAAAAACCGATGCCCAACTTTCCGGAGGAGAGGAATGGTTATCCCCCCGCCCACGGCACCATACCGCGACCCCACCACCATATCCGCCACCCCGGCCTTCAGGGGTTCCAGCAAACGGGGTATCTCGCCCGCCACATGCTGCCCGTCCCCATCCATCTGGACTACCACATCGTACCCCTCACGCATCGCGTAAAGGTAGCCTGTTTCCAGGCTTACCCCATACCCCATATTGACGGCATGCGACAACACCTCCGCCCCACCCCTCAACGCTTCCTCCGCGGTGCCGTCAGTGGAGGCGTCATTGACCACAATGATGTCCGCCGCGGGCAGTGTAGCCCGGATATCACGGATCACCCGGCCAATGCGGCCCGCCTCATTGTGCGCAGGCATGATCACCAGCAGATTCCCTGACATTGACTCGCTCATCCCCTTTAATCTATAAGGTATTTCGCCTGTCTACCACTGCATTTTGCATAGGAGCACTCATGGATCGCTTTACCCGATGGTTCCCTTTCATTCTCGTCGCCGCGGCCATTCTCGCCTATGCCAACAGTTTCTCGGCGCCCTTTATCCTGGATGACTCCCGCGTCATCACCGGCAATCCCAATATTCACACCTTGTGGCCGCCCTGGAAGGCCATCTATGTCCCCACCCGCTGGGTCGCCGACCTCTCGTTCGCCGTCAATCTGGCCGTCAGCGGCTTCACCCCGGCCGATTTCAGGATGACCAACATCCTGGCCCACATTCTGGCCGGATTGTTCCTGTACGGCATTGTCCGCCGAACACTGCGCCTGCCCCGTTTCGGCAATCGCTTCGAACAAAGCGCGGACGGCCTCGCTTTCGCCACAGCGTTGCTCTGGACCGTACACCCGCTGCAAACCGGTTGCGTCACCTACATCGCCCAGCGAATCGAAGCCCTGATGGGACTCTTCTTCCTAGCCGCCCTCTATTGCTTCACCCGCTCCGTCACATCGCCCCACCCGCGGCGCTGGGCTAACGCCACCATCGCCTTGGTCGCCGTGGGGATGGGGACCAAGGAAGTCATGGCGACCGCACCGGTCATGATATTCGTCTACGATGGACTGCTCGTATCCCCGTCATGGGCGGAAGCGCTGCGCCGGCGCTGGAAACTCCATCTGGCACTGTTCCTGACCATTGGAATCTTCGCCTTGCTCTTCCTGGTGGGCCTCGGAATGGCCGTAGAACAAAATGTAACGCTGCTCGGACGTACGGTTTCGCCGTGGCGCTATCTCCTGACCCAGACCGAAGTCATCACCCATTACCTCCGGCTTTCGTTCGTTCCCACCCAATTATGCCTGAGTTACCGCTGGCCGATTGCCACGGGATTGGCCCAGGTCTGGCCAACCGCCTGCTTCATCAGCGCCCTCGGTCTCACCACCCTGGCTGGACTCATTATGCGCAAGGCCTGGTCATTCCCGTTGGTGTGGTTCTTCGTCATTCTCGCCCCAACCTCAAGTATCCTGCCCATTGCAGATGCCGCCTTCGATCATCGCATGTACCTTCCGGTCGCAGGCATACTCGCCCTTGTCCTCATCGCCGGGTATAGCGGCGTACAGCACCTATCACCCCTGCGCGGCCGCCCGCAAATCATGATTGCCGCTTGTTTGATCCCCGTTCTAGCGACTGTCGTCTGGTTTGCATCCCTGACCGCCACTCGCAACAGGGATTACCTGTCTGAGGAAACCATGTGGCTGGATGTGGTCAAGAAACGACCATCCAGTTGCAGGGGCTATGTCGCCCTTTCGGCCGTCCTGATCCGACAGGGACAGGACGTCGACGCCATCCATTTCCTGAACAAGGCGCTCACCCTGATGCCGGATCTCTCAACACAGTCACGAATCGCCATCGGTCGGCACCAGGAGCTGGACCCTACCGTCCCGATCCTTGAGTATGCCACCGCCCACAGTCTGCTCGGTGCCGCCTATTTGAATTCAGGCAACACAAACGAGTCCATAAGCCACCTCCGCGAATCCCTGAGAGTCGACCCCACCCGTCCGACTCCCTATCTGAACATGGGTCGCATTGCCATGGCGCAGAAGAAATACCCGGAGGCGCTATCTTGGTTGAAGTGCGCCCATGCATACAGGCCTGCCGATCAGGACACCCTCTGCGTAATGGCCTCCGTTTACGCCATTCAGGAGAACTGGCCGAAGGCCATAGAACACTTCGAGACCGTGTTGAAACTTAACCCAACCGTAGGCTTTGCCCGCGCCCAACTGGCCTGGATGCTGGCCACATGCCCTGACGCCAAATTCCG
>JBIJCW010000157.1:0-5133 GCA_044344495.1 Kiritimatiellia bacterium
TGCCCTTCGCGAGCTTCGCGACTTCTGTTCAAATTCTTCTCTTTCCCGTCCTATCCGTAATAGGGTTCAAATTCATAGAAGAATTTTGTCGTGCGCCCTGCGACGCCGCCCCCACCAATATCGCTTGCCTGTCCCCGTTAAAATCATTACCTTCGCCCTACCAAAACGCGGAGAACTACATCATGAAATGCTTTCTTTCGTCCTGCCTCACCCTTGCCACCGCCCTGCTACTCTCCCAATCCGCCTTCGCCCAGAACCGCGCGCCAGCCATCGACCACTCCCCCGTCAAACTCGCCGTCCGCGGGCAGAATATCCTCTTTCGTGCCAAAGTGACCGATGATGCCAATGCCGTCCACTCCGTGACCCTCTTCTACTCTGTCTCCCGCGATGCCGCCCCCTACAAGGTCGCCATGAACCCGGCGGGAGCCGGCGTGTACATGGGCACCGTCTCCGCCGACCTCACTGCCGGCCTCCAGCAGCTTCTCTACTACATCGAAGCCAAGGACACGCTCGGCGCTGTCGATGAAACCCCTTGGTATCCCGTGGAAATCAAGGCTGGCACCCCCGTGGCGTCCCCGGGACCGGCAACGCGAACAACCACGGCCCCCGGAAAAGAGTCTTCATGGAAGAAGCCGGCCTTGATTGCGGGAGGAGCCTTGGCGGTCGGTGGCGCCGCCCTGGCCATCATGGGTGGCGGCGGGGGCGATTCGGGGGGCGGGGGCGGTGGAACCGCCACCAATGCCGCCGGAACCTATGCCGGCACCGCCTCGGTCTATTTCCAGCCGCCCGGCGGCTCCCTCGTCAGCTCCACCTACCCCATCACCATTGCCATCAGCAGCAAGGGCGTGGTCACCTCCGACAACCTGTACGAGGGCGCGCATCTGGAAGGGCAACTCTCCGGTTCCAGTTTTCAGTTGGTCGCCCCGGTGAATCAGGCGGATCGTAACGGAGAAATCCGCTTCATCGGCATGGTGAACAACAATCGCATCGCCGGCAGCGTCGAGGGTTCCGCCACCACCCCCGACGGCAACGGAACCTATTCAGGCTCCTTCAGCGCCGCGAAGTAGACGGCGTCGCAGGAGCTCCGCCCTCCAGAAGAATGAAACACAAAGCCACCAGACCTCCCGCAACTACTCCTTGTATTCTGGCAGGCGGAGCTCCCGCGACGCCTCTCTGCCTTCTGGAGGGCGGAGCTCCCGCGACGCCGTTCCTATCTCCCCCACCTGCTCCCCACCACATTCCCGGCATAAACCACCACCAGCGCCAGCAGATAGATCACCGTCCCCAGGCCCTCGTGGATAACCTCGTAATTCAAGTCGGATTGCATCGTTGCCATCACAATGGCCACAATGCGCAGGATGTTGAACACCAGCCCCACCGCTAACGCGAACCCGACCAACCCCAGCGCGCGCCCGACCGGCACACTCCGGCGAATCACCATGATCACCGTCAGCACCACGGAGGACAGGAGAATCCCGAACCCGTTGCATTCCGTGGCCACATCAAACAACCCGGCGCCCTTTTCAACGACCATCGCCACCTGGAACGGCGCCTGACTCGCCACCAGATCCGTACGGATCCCTGCCGCCGCCAACATCCACGCCGAGGCTTTCGCCGCCACCACCCGCAACGCCACATCCAACCTCGGCACAAATACCAGCATCCCGACCGCCACCCCCAACCCGCCAATGGCCGGATAGAACACACGGACTCCCTCACGCCCGAAACAGAACGACAACAACGCCCCGATGTTAAGGCACAACCCCAGCACCGCCAGCGGCCAGAGTTGCATCAGCGACGCCACCACCAGCGCCACGCAAGACAACGTGAATAGAACCAACCCGTGGTCGTTAATGCGGAGACGCAAAGCATGCCTGCGAATCATCGTGGCGATCGCGTCCACAAAAGCCATCGCCACCAGCACAAAGGCGTTGACCGCCTGGGTTGTCCGCGTACTCAACGTCAGAATCCCATCCACCAGCGGCGCATAGGCAATCACCGTCACCGTCACGATGACGAACAGGAAGAACAGGTTTTCTTTCCGCTGACTTTCCACGCCACCCTCATTCTCGCGTCACGTCCTGCTTGCCGCTTGCCGTCGTTCCGGCCAATTCACATTCTGACGTCTGGCTTCTGAATTCCTCTTCCCCCCCCTAATTGCTCAATCCCTGGATCGGTGACGGAATCCTTCCTCCCCGCCGGATGAACACCGCGCAGGAATGAGTGTTCACCGCCATCACCGGCCCGCCTCCCAGAAGGCCACCGAACTCCACATGATCGCCAACACTCTTGCCCGGCGCGGGGATAATCCGTACGGCCGTGGTCTTCTTGTTGATCATCCCGATAGCCGCTTCATCCGCAATGATCCCACTCAATGTCTCCGGCGACGTGTCGCCCGGCACCACAATCATATCCAGCCCCACCGAACAGACCGCCGTCATCGCCTCAAGTTTCTCCAGCGTCAATGCCCCTTCCGCCGCCCGCTTGGCCATCGTGGCGTCTTCACTGACCGGGATAAAGGCGCCACTCATCCCGCCAGCGTGGCTGGTCGCCATGGCACCCCCGCGCTTGACCGCGTCATTCAGCAGGGCCAGCGCGGCCGTCGTCCCCGGACACCCGACCTTGCTCAATCCCATGGCCTCCAGGATGTCCCCCACCGAATCGCCCGGCGCCGGCGTCGGCGCCAGCGAGAGATCCACGATATTGAAGGGGACTCCCAGGCGCGTGGCACACTTGCGCCCCACCAACTCCCCTGCCCGCGTGATCTTGAAGGATACCCGCTTGATCTCCTCGGCCACCGTCTGCAGATCCAGATCGCGCCCCATCGCCTGCACCACCGCCCGGATCGTTCCTGGCCCCGAAATCCCTACCGACAACGCGCCATCCCCTTCGCCCGCCCCGCAGTAGGCGCCAGCCATGAAGGGATTATCCTCCACGGCATTGCAAAACACCACCAGCCGCGCACAGGCGCTTCCCGCCGTGTCCGCCGTCAGGGCCGCCGCCTCCTTGATCGCCGCCCCCATCAACGCCACGGCATCCATGTTGATGCCCGCCTTGGTGGTCCCGATGTTGACCGAGGAGCAAACCCGCTCCGTCTGCGCCAGGGCGCGCGGTATCGATCCGATCAGCGCCCGCCCGGCCGGTGTCATATCCTTCTGGACCAAAGCCGAAAACCCGCCGATAAAATCAATTCCCAGTTCCCTGGCCGCCCGATCCATTTCCAGGGCAATCGGCGCGTAGTCCTTTGTCTCACAGGCCGCGGCCACCCACGCAATCGGCGTCACCGCCACCCGCTTGTTGACAATGGGAATCCCGTATTCCTGCGAAACTTCCCCGGCCACCGGCACCAATCGCTCCGCCATCCGCATGATCTTGTCATACACCTGTCGCGCCACGCGCCGGATGTCGGGTCCGGAACAGTCGTGCAGGTCAATCCCCATCGTCACGGTCCGGATATCCAGCTTCTGCGCATGGATCATCCCCAACGTCTCAAAAATTTCCTCTGAACTGATCGCCATAGGTCTCTCCTATACCCGGTGCATCGCACGGAAAATTTCCTCGTGTTGCACGATGATCGACAACCCCTCGTGATTCCCGTGCTCTTCCAACTCCTGCTTGAGCGCCGCGAACTTGCCGTCGATCCCCTTGATATCCACCAGCATCACCATGGTGAATAAATCACTCATGATCGTCTGGCTCACGTCCAGGATATTGGCATGCCGCCGCGCCAGAATCGCCGTCACCCCTGCCATGATCCCCGGCCGGTCACTCCCGATGACCGCGATCACAATCCGGCTTGTCATCGTCGATTGCCCTCCCTGGGCCACCGCCCGCGCATGCGTTGCCATCAGCTTAAGATTCGTGCTTGCCGTCGTTTTCTTCATATGAAATCCCGCTTTTCGTTTTAACCCATGCCTCCATCGGTAGCACCGACCTGTGGTCGGCTCCCTTTACCGCAGAGCCAGCATCATCACCGCCATGATCACAAAAAACAATCCCAATGACACCTTGCTGAACACCACGTTCCTCCGGCTCCATTCCACAAGCGCCGGCGTCCCCAGCCCCGCACTCGTCAGACCGAGCAGAATGACCAGCGGCATCACAAAGATCAGGTTGTAGAGCCCCAGATACATGACACACCGCGCGACCGTCTGACCGCTCTTGATCATCAACGCCAGCGCTGGCACATACACCTGCCCTGTGCACACACTTTCCATCAGCGTCACCAACACCCCGATCCCAAGTCCGCCCACCACCAGGTGCCGCCGGTGTAGTCCACGCTTCATCACCGCGTGAATCCGTCGCTGCAATCCATCCGGCAACCGCAGGCTCAACGAGTCTCCCCGCCCCGTCCGCCGATAACGCGCGGCGTCCAGAAAGGAGAGAAATGAGAAAACCACCAGAGTGAGCAACATGACCGCCTCGAACACCCGCCTGACCCATTGCACCGCCGTCATGGCGCGCAACACCCCGAGCAACCCCAGTCCAAGCAGGAAATACGTCACATAACTGGCCACCACGAACGCACCGCCAGCCAGCATCATTCGCCGCGCCCCCACGTGCAACACCGAAAGCAGACTCAGGAAGAATACCAGCGTGGCCATCATGCACGGGTTGATGCTGTCCACCGCCGCCGCCGCAACAATCCCCGCCAGCGTGAACCCTGCCACATGACGACGAAGCACTCCGCCCTCCTCGGCCACCGCTCCGGCACCGCCCTCAGCGCGGCCGGCAAACGCCAACCGCCGGGCCATGGCACGATCAAGCGCCGCGAACACCCCGTCGCGGATCCCCTCAAACCCTGCCAGTGCCTCCCGCCCGTCCACAACCAGCAAGACCGGCGCATTGTCCCGGATTCCCAAGCGGTCCAGCCAGCCAGCCAGCCGCAGGTAGTTGGTGGCCACCGCGATGTCATACTCCTGAAGCCGGTATCCGTCGGCATAACGCCGCTCCACCTCGGGAAATATCTCGCCCCGCACACGGACACAGGCGTCACAGCCTTGCTCAAAGAAGAACTCAAGGCTAACCACCGCCCGCGCTCCCTCTTCGCCCGTCGCCCATTCCCCTCCCCATGCCGGCAAGTTCAGTCCAACCACAGCCAGCCAGAGGGCACCGAAACAGCCGACGGCGTCG
>JBIJCW010000203.1:0-3809 GCA_044344495.1 Kiritimatiellia bacterium
GGGGGGGCGGCCGGGGTGGATGGCGGGGTTATCGCCCTGGCGGCGGCGGATGGCAAGCCCTTGTGGCAGGTGAACCTGACGGGTTCGCTCCGCCACGGGCCCATTGCTGTGCAGGATGGCGATGCATGGCGGGTGGTGTTGGTGATTCCGGAAAACGGGATTCTGCTGTGTCTGGATGCGAGGGATGGACGGGAGGTCTGGAAATCCAAGCCCACCAATCGGACGGATGGCGCCCCGGCGGGTGATGGGCGGCTGATCGCCTACGGCAACTGTGATGCGGCCGTCCACTTCTTTGATGCTGTGACCGGGGCGCACCGGGGATCGGTACCGGTTGGCCATGAGGCGCAAATGGCAGGTGGCGTCTTCTTGTATGAGGGGCGTGCCTACGGGGGGACGCGGGTTGGCGAACTGGTGTGCGCGGATGGCGGGGGGCTCACTCTGGTGTGGCATGTTTCCGTGGCCAGTGGCGAGGCCTATGTAACTCCGGCGGTGGCACGCGGGGTTGCGGTTGTGGGAACTCCCGCAGGTAATCTGGCGGCCTTTGACGCGAAGACCGGTGCTGAGCGGTGGAAGGTCTCGCTGAGTAATGCCTTGTCGACCGTATGCGTGGTGGATGACGCGGTGTTTGCCGCGGCGGGCGGGCGTGTTCTGGGAGTGCGTCTTTCGGACGGCGGCCAGTTCGCGACATTACCCGTGGGGGACGACATTGAGGGGCCCGCCTGCAACAACCGGGTTCTGGCTGTGGCGGATGATGGTGGCAATGTGATGGTCATAACGGGTGAATAGGGGTGGGTGATGAATGATTGTGTCGTGACAATGCGCCGCGTGATGCGGCGGTTCCAGATGGGAGACACGCCTGCGGTTGATGTCCTGCGGGGCGTGGATCTTGATGTGGCCCGTGGTGAAAGTCTGGCCATTATTGGCCCTTCGGGTTCCGGAAAGACCACCCTCCTGCAATTGATCGGGGCGCTGGATTATCCCGATGCGGGGACTGTGAGTTTCGAAGGGCGTGATCTTGGCGGGCTGGGTGAGGCCGAACGAGGCGCGCTCCGGAGCCGGCGGATCGGATTTGTTTTCCAGTTGCATCACCTTCTGCCGCAACTCACGGTGCTGGAGAATGTGCTGGTTCCGGCATGGGCGACAGGCGATGCGGCGGATGGTCTTGACCGGGCGCTGGGCTTGCTGGAGCGGGTGGGGTTGCGGGATCGGCGCGACCACCGGCCGGCGCAACTGTCCGGCGGGGAACGCCAGCGTGCCGCGCTGGTCCGCGCCCTTGTTCTGAAGCCGGCGCTGTTGCTGGCCGATGAACCCACGGGATCCCTGGATTATGCAGGGGCGTCGTCACTGGCGGACCTGCTGGTGGAACTCAATCGCGACGAGGGTGTCACGCTTATCGCCGTCACCCACTCCCGGGACTTCGCCGCCCGAATGTCGCGTTGCCTGAAACTTCAGGACGGCGTCCTGCGGGCGGTGCCGGTGCATGAACCATGAACGCCTTCACCTGGATTATCCGCAGTCTGGTGTTTCACCGGCGCACGCACCTGGCGGTTGCGGGAGGGGTCGCGCTGGCGGCCGCCGTTCTTGCCGGGGCCTGGCTGGCGGGCGATGCGCTTAACCGGAACCTGCGGCGACTTGCACTGGAACGGGTCGGGGGCGTCCGGTCCGCCGTTGAACTTCGCGGTCGATTCATAGATGCCTCGTTGGCTGACCGGCTGGGCAGGGAAGCGGGCCTGGTTGTGGCGCCGGTGTTGCGACTGTCCTCCACGGTTCTTGCGATCAGTGAAGCCGGCAAGGAACTGCGGGTTGACCGGGTGAACGCCTATGGGGTGGATGGGCGGTTCTTCGCCATGGGGGGCGCGGGTGTTCTGGAGAACGGACGGGGGTCGATTCAGGGCGGGGACAGTCTTCTTTCCCGGCGTGTAGCGGACGCCTTGGGTTCCGGTGCCACGGCGTTCATGACCTCGCTGCGATTTGAAAGACCTTCCGCTTTCCCGATGGAGATGCCGCTGGGGGACCGGCGCGGCGAGCGTGCCATTCGCCGGCCCGTGCAGGTGCGAGGCATCCTGCCGGATGCGGCTCTGGGGCGGTTCTCGCTGGTGGCCAACCAGATTCCGCCGCTGAATGCCTTTGTTGAGCGGGGGTGGTTGGCCGAGGCGGCCGGCGTACCCCGGCGGGCGAACCTGTTGCTGAGTCCGGCAGAACCGGCGGCGCTCGAGTCCGCTTTGCGTGCCTGTCTGGAGCCTCTGGACACCGGCATTGAGATCATGCCACCGGCGCGGGTCGGAATTCCGGGAGGAACCGCTGGAGTCTGGGTTGTCCGGTCGGACCGGATCTATCTTGATGAGGCGTACACGCGGATCCTGTCCGGCGGCGCGGTTGGTTCGCCCGTCCTGGCGTTGCACCACTTGGTGGATGCCTTCGTGGCCGGCACCGGGGCAGATGGGCGCGAGACCCCCTACGGTTTCATCACAGCGCTTTCGCCAACGGCCGATTCGCGCCTGGGGGTGGTGCCCTCAGGCATGGCCGACGATGCCATCGTGATCAACGCCTGGCTGGCGGAATGTCTGGGGTTGAAAGTGGGTGATTCGCTGACCCTGCGCTGGCGCCGGTTCGAGGCAGGCGGCAAACTGGTGCCGGATGCGGCTGTATTCCGGGTGGCGCAAGTGATTGATATGGCGGCGGCCTCGGCGGAAGGTGCGCTTTTCCCCCGCTTCCCGGGGTTGACGGACGCCGACCGTTGTGCGGACTGGGACGTTGGCATGCCCATGGAGCGGGCGAAACTTGATGATGCCGCCAATGCGGCGTACTGGAAGACTTACGGGGCGGCGCCGAAGGCGTATGTGACGCTGGCGGCAGGGCGGCGGATGTTGGGCACGCATTTTGGTTCGGCGATGACCGCCCGGTTTCCGGCGGAGACCGGGGCGGAGGCAATCCGGGCGGCATTGCGTCATGCGGATCCCCGTGAACTCGGGCTTGTCGTGCGCCCGGTGCGGCGGGAGGCACTGCAGGCGGCGGAGCAGGCGATGGATTTCCGCGGGTTGTTTGTCGGGATGGCCTGTGTGCTGGTGGTGTCGGCATTGATCCTGACCGGTCTTCTGGCGTCGCTGGGGGTGGCCTACCGGCGTGATGAGGTGGGGGTGTTGCGGGCGGCGGGGTTTGGGCCGCGGCGTATTGCCTGGTTATGGCTGGCGGAGGCGTTGGTGCCGTTGGCGGCGGGTGCGGTCGCGGGGGTGGCCGGCGGGGTTGGTGGTGCGCGACTGCTGGTGTGGGCATTGAACCGGTTTTGGAGTGGCGCGGTGGGGGCGGTTCAGATTCCGTTCACGGTGGACGTGCAGGCCTGTGTTGTGGCGGGTGCGATGTCGCTGGGGTTGGCGCTGCTGGCGGTACGGTGGGGAGTCCGTCGTGCGGTCCGGGTACAGATACGGGACCTGCTGGGGGGCGAGGCGGAAGTGGACTCCCTGGATGTCGGCAGGGGGTGGAGGAATCGGAACCTTGGGGTGGGACTGGTGGCCTTGGTGCTGGCGATGGCCCTGTTATCGGCATCGGGCCGGGTGTCGAGTGCCGAAGCCTCGGAAATCTTCTTTGGGGCGGGGTTGCTGTTCATGGTGGCCCTGTTGTGTTTTGCGAGGCTGGTGATCCATGGGGTTGCCCGGCCGGGGGGAGACCGTCTGGTGGCGGGACCAGTGCGCGCGGGCCTTCTCAATGTGGCCAGGCATCGGCAGCGAAGTCTGCTGGTGATGATCCTGCTGGCCACGGGGTGTTTTCTGACGGTTGGTATTCTGGCGATGAAGCAGGACCCGGCGGCTGAT
>JBIJCW010000158.1:0-5084 GCA_044344495.1 Kiritimatiellia bacterium
CTCAGTTGATCTTTATGCCAATCGCAGGAATCCCCGGATTTGAATTCGACGATCTCGCTCGGCGTTACAAAATCCAATTTTCCACGAAGCCTAGAAAGCGGGTCTTCCATCCACACTTCGGAGCCAAGCGTACGCCTTCCAGAAGATATCGATCTCTCTCGACATGGATCTCCGTGCCCAACTGTTGGGATGTATTCTCTTGCGACGGAGAAGTTTCTAAGCACTTCCTCAATCCCCACTTGGGCAGATAGAGCCCGGGCATCGACCCGTCTATTTGCCAGGTTCGTGAGACTCCAACTGGCCAGCAACTCTCTCAAACTCTGTCTCGGCCTGAATGGTGCATCCGAATCCGTCCGAATGTGTTTGCCATAGGACTCCAACAACCCGTGCAGCAGAATCCCCTCAACGGTTCTCTTCCCAGGCTTTTGTGGAATTGGCCCTCCAAAGCACTCTACATGAGTTCGCGCCAGAACCCATCGCCGCGGGCACTCCTCAAATTCTCGTAACCCAGAGAAGGACCACCAAGCAGGCGGCTTCGGAGCCCCGCCAATATGACCAATCAGGAATAGGGGAGTCCAAGACACTTCCTCACCCCCAAATGGCAAGCAGGCAGATTGCGATCAAGTTGATATGCATTCAGTGGTCGCACCAACAATCCTGCTGCATCTAGTTTATCAACAAGACCTTCACGACATTGCTCGGTTACCAGCGCGTGTGTCACACACAACGCCACACGCTGCCCCGCATGTTCAGCAACCATCGGCACTTTCACACCACCCATAGTGACTCCGGTGTGAACATCGATCCCATCCAGTTCCAGTGTTGCGCCCAGACCGCGTAACGCCTTCTCCTGGCAATCAACATCACCATCCGCTGGTCGTTTCCCGTCAAGGAGATGGCTCAGAAGGTCACGCGCCAGCCGCCGATCTAGCCGCGTATGATAAACTTGGTTGTGGTAGTGTCTCAGGCACCGATAACAGGATCGGTCGCATCCTGCGCCGACTTCATCGTCACAACTCAGGACCTCAACCACATACTTTCGCAATAGTTCATCCATCGACTCACCTGCTCTGGCCGAATACCCAGCGCCGCCGGCAAGCGTATCGAACATGTAGACCTCTGCGGCTAGTGGCGCTTCTTTGTCCGCCTGCTTTATTAGCCGAAATCCCGAACTGAATTCGGTGAAGTCAACATCGAACATTCGCCCAGTTGCGAGGGGGAGACACTCGGCTACTGTCTGCAACGCGTCCTGTAATGCGCAGTAGTCCGCGCTTTGTGCCCTAACTGCCTGACAAAGCGGCTTAGTAAGCTGGACTCGCAGGAGCATCAGATCTGTCACAAACCGATGCCCGAAGAACACTGCCGGGCGCACGTGCCCTGTACACGTCTTCTGACTAGCAGAGGCTCGGTTCTCTGCAAGCACACGATACGGAGTCCTGTGCGATCCAGGTGGAGTGCCAAGCGAAGCAAGCGTCGTTCGCCCGCAAGCGTCGCATACACTAAACCCCGATTGCTCTTCGGGATCACCTTTGTTTACAACCACCAGTTGCGCGTTCGCACAACGAAACACCTCCACCTGTTCACTGACATGCGCCACCAACGTCTCTTCGCCTCCGCTTCGGCGAACAGGCACAGGAAACTGCGCGGGCGTCGCGTACGAGAATTCCATGTCATCGTCTAATGCCGAGACCTCTCGCCCGTCTTCAGGGAAGAACACTTCCGGAGTTATCATCTCAACAACTCTCAGTTTTCCCATTCCACAGAGAGGACAGTCGGCACCACTTCGCCCGGCCGCATCGCCCACTTCAGCGTCTTCGACGTATCCGCAGTGCCGTTGGTCGCAAAAAATATACGGCTTGCGGTGCGGGTTGTCGAAAAGGGGACGCGCCCTTTGGCAACATGTCAAGGCCACGTCGGCAGCAACCGCAACACTCTTGTAGGTACGTTTGTCGATCGTAATGAGTCTCCCAGGAGCATACTCGGACAACGCCCGCGCAATTGACTGTTGCGGTGCATATGTCGCAACCAAGGCCCGTGCCTGCGCATCCCATTCCTCGACGCGGAAGGACGCCAAATCGGTAGGAAATGCGTACGTTGGGAGGAGTGCTTCGTCCAATAGGAATTCCAGCAGTTTTGTCTGGTCGCCTTCTTTTCGCCCCTTTTCGCGCTCTAGCATCTCGCCTACCTTCGGCTTGAGTCCCTCCAGCGTCGCCACAAACGCACGTGCCTCATCGCCGGCCCAGTTCTCCACATTTCTGACTGACCCAAGACTTGCCCCAAGCCATGCGGCCACTTCCTTGCCTAGCCCATTCTTTGCTCTTTCTTCGATCCACTTCGACAAGTCCTCCAGGGAACCATCGGCCTCCCCAGCGAAGAACCCTTGAAGTTTCCCCAGACTACTGAGCACATCTGGTGACGCAACTCCGGGCCGTTCCCCAAAGAAGCGCTGAAGAATATAGGATCGGACATGCCTCCGGGCTATCTTTGCATTATCGACCTTCACGCTTAACTGCCTGGGAGCACCAGCGGCGATTTCGTCAACATGGGAAAAGTAGTGGTTATCATGAGCACCGCCTTGGCAGTACGTAACAACCGTCGACACAGCAGCCCCGCGCCGTCCAGCACGACCAGCCCGCTGCTGGTAGTTCTCGCGTTGTGGGGGCACGTTGCGTAGACCAACTGCTACTAACGATCCGATATCCACCCCGACTTCCATAGTCGTCGTGCAACTCAACACATCGACGGCTGGTTTCGTCATGGGGTCGATCAACACATCCTGGAAACGCAATTCGTACTCTTCAGTCTTGAGGGTTCCGCCGGCAGTGTCTTTGTGCGACAACTGCGCCGTGTGTTCCTCGGCCCCAATCAGACGAGGGACTTCCCGTCGCTCGAATGCAGCTTTTACTGGCATTCGCCAGAAACCTTTTCGACTGAGCAGATACGCGTCGACATTCGGGTCAAACACGCCAATCTGGTCTCCGCCACACCGCGGGCAGCGGTCGAATACCGTGTGCGGCGAATCCATGAAACAGGAAAAGCACCGAGTCCACTGATGATCTAGGTCAATTCTCAGCACTAAAAAGTCAGGCTTGAGATAGTACCCCTGTTCGTCTCCAGCAAATGTCGCGAATATTTCCTGGAGAGCAGCCTCGATCAGGGCAGGAGTGCCTCCATTATCCTCAACTACCTTCGCTATTTCTTTTCGCAGGTTGCCCTTATGCGCCCAACTGGGCTTGTCGAACCCTGTGATTTTCGATCGCCACCGGCGATCAAAACCATCATCAATCGCTCCATCAGAGGCCACCCCCTGCAACCAACTCAAAGTCACCTCTTCAAGGCGATCCTTCGGCATCGAGGTGATCCTGTCCGCAACAAGTTGCATCATCCGTGGCAACGGCGCCAGCCAACCTGCACATATGAACCGCATGGAATAGAGGCCCCCACAGGCCTGTCGATAGAGTTGCTCACGAAAGGCAAGTGGGGTTGTGGCCGGACAGTCGTTCACATACTCTTCGAGATCACCACGGTAACTCTCCCTGTAGGTCCGAACATCCTGCCTCAATCGTTGAGCATCATCGCCAGCAAACGGGCTTACTTTTGCCTCGCAGCACGCTGCCACAAAAGGGGCGTATGCCTTGTGTAACTGCAGTTTACGCATGCGGTCCGGTGATAGAAGTGAGTACCCCCACGCCAAGAGTTCCCTGAACGCATCGTTCTCGACTTCTTCCGGTATTGCTTTCGCAAGACGCGCCGCTTTCTGTCTCCCATCTGAGAACACCAGCACCTTCCGCCCCTGATTCGGAAATACGTCACGCGCTTTTGACATATCGGCGCTTTGAGTAAACAACTGCCGTTTGACCAATTGCCCAAAAGGTTGCTCACCTTTGGTGCGAAGATCCATAATGCGATTCGGTTGTCCTTTACCGCCAGTCGTCCGCCCGCCACACATTGGGCAGGTTCCAAACAAGTGCGAATGCGCCTCGCATCCTTCTGTGGAGTCGTCAGGCATATAGACTGCCAGCCACTGCTCTAGGTTCTCAGGTTCCCTCCAACCCAACCGCCCTGTGAGGATGTGTAACCATGCCGGCTGCCACACGGCAAAACGGTCCGATATCTTCGGCGTCACCAATAGGTGCGTCTCAGCGAGCGTCATTTCTGTGCCGCTCGATTCGTCCCCTATTCCGGTCGTCGATTCCCCCCACACGAAATCGGCCCGTGATTCCCGTTGGACAAAACCACGAAGGAATGCTGCGCCACAATCCCGGTGCGTCAAGAGTTCCAGGACTCTCCCTCCGCACTCACACGCGACACGTGGCTCCGAGTACAGTCGCCCCAACAAACTCGAGCGACTAGTATCCCGCCTTGCAGGGCATCGCGGGTTCACGCAAGCATACAGTCCCGGTAGGCCGCGAAAGAAAAGATGCAGCCGCGCCGGTAGAAACACTTTTCCGGTGGCCCTTTCACGTGCAAAGTTACAGACTCTGAGCAGTGTATCCATCGCCCTTATGCGGCTATCGGCGCTTACAGACGCGGGGAAGATCTCTGCCGCCACCTGACCTAAAACACGGGCTTGCCCGCTTACCCCCTTCACTAGTTGCGCTGCCGGCCCGAAAGCACACAACTGTCCGAACAAATCATTGGCTGGATCAATTGGTCCAATCTCTTTCCAACCGAACTCGCTTCCCAGAGTATTCAGCAGTGCCGCAATCTTGGCTTTGTCCTGCATCTGACTTGCGAACACACCACCATCACAATTTGCCAACCGGGTTGTCTCGTCTCTGCTTGCCGGCCTTGCTCCTAGGCGGGTATCAACAGTTCCTCGTATGAACGCGATCTGACTCCTGTTCTTCCGCTGTAACCCCGTCAGGTCGCACGCGAAATCAACAGCTGACTTCTCGTCCCTCTCAGACCCTCCAACACTCGCGGTCGTCAGGATGAATTGCACCCGGTCCCTTGATACGCCAAGTCGGGCAAACAATCGCCGCAATAGGAACGCAACTTCGGCCCCCGTGGCCCCCCTATACATATGGGCCTCATCCAGAACTACTGTTAGTGTCGTCCCTTCCTGAGCCAGCCACTTGGCC
>JBIJCW010000159.1:0-5080 GCA_044344495.1 Kiritimatiellia bacterium
ACAAACACCTTTCAGTTTGTTAGTTCTGCCAAGCTTTGCTTGGCGCACCGAAGGACGCGAAGGAGGAGTTTCTTTCCGCCGGAGGCGGTAAAGAGAACCTCTTCTTGGCGAACTTTGCGGCTTCTGTTCAAACTCTTCATTTTGGTTCCGGTTACCCAGAGCATTGCCGAAAGGGCCTCAACGCACTCCTTCTAGAAACCGTGGCGTTTATTTTCTCCACATGTACTCGTGTGGAAAAATTAACGCCACATTAGTACTCTCTTCTCTGCTTTTCATCTTTGCGGACTTCGCGGCTTGAGCCTGGCGTGCCCGCCGTAGCCTTTGGCGAAGGAGGGTACTCCAGGCGGGTGTTGGATCCTCTTTTCGCTTGGCGTGTACCAAAACTCGGAGATGCGCCCCTAACCCGACAGCACTCCCTAACCGGATAACCGCTCCATAACCAGTTTAACCGAACGTCCGCCTTCCCCCGCCACCGCCCACCTTCCCGCAATCCGGTAGCCGGGAATCCAGACAATCTCACCCCCGCACTCAAAAACCGGCACCCCATCCCGCTCGCCACGGGGAACCCCCGCATCCACGAGAATATCCTGCACCTTCTTGGTCCCCGTCATGCCATACGGCTGCATCCGGTCACCGGCCTTGCGCGACCGCACCACCATGACGCGGCGCCCCAACACGCCCGCATCCACCGTCGCCGTTGCCGGCAAGGCGCCGGGACGCGCCCCGCGCACAAGGGCAATCTCCCGCCCCAGGGAAGCCGTCACCCGTACGCCTATCTCCGGAATCACCGTCTCACCCGGAACCTGAAGCCGTGCACGGAACACAACAGGAACGTCGCCTTGCCCCACCGAGAGTCGCGTATAACTCCGGATAACCCGATACCCCATCCCGATATCCATACTCTGACTGCCGGCCTTCCGGGAAAGCATGCCATCAATACTGGCAACACGATCAAAATCCACCAACGCCTCCGGCACCCCCGCTTCCACCAGCCATAATCGAATCACACGTCGCCGGGCAGCCAACGGATGGGCCGCCAGCATCGGCCCATTCAACACAACCCCCGCACGGCACCGGTCCGCCAAGTCGCGCGTCAGCACGTCCAGCCATGCCTCCTCAGCCGCCAACACATCCATGGCCTTGCGTACCACCTCCCTGATCCCTGCACTGTATCCCTGCTCCAGCAACGGCAATAGTTCATGCCGGACACGATTGCGCAAATAGACGGGATCGGCATTGGAGTCGTCCTCGCGCCAGACAATGCCGTGCCGCCGCAGATAGTCGAGAATCTCACCCCGGCAGGCGCCCAACAGGGGTCGCACCACCTTCTGGCCCGGCGGCACCGGAACCCCCGGGGCCAATTCAACCAGCGGAACCACCGCACGAATCCCCCCCAACGCCCCGCGCCCCGCTCCGCGGAATAACTTCAGGAAAAATGTCTCCACCTGATCATCAGCCGTGTGGGCGGTAACCACCACCTCCGCATGGGCCCGGCCCGCGGTCCTGGCCAGAAAGGCATAACGCGCCCGACGCGCCGCCATCTCAATGGAGACCCCGTCCCGCAACGCCAACGCCGGAACATCCGCTTTGCCGACCACGCAGGGAAGCCGCAGCGCGCGCGACGCCGCCTTCACAAACGATGCATCACGCCCGGCCGCCCGGCCGCGAATGCCATGATGGAGATGCGCCACCGTCAACCGCCAGCGCCGTTGCGGCGCCAATGACTTCAACACATGCAGCAACGCCATCGAATCGGCGCCGCCGGATACCGCAACCAGAATACGCGCCCCCGCTGGAAGATGGGCAAGATCAAGCCGCTTTTCCAAACGATTTACGAGTCGCGATTCACCCTTCACAAACCATTTACCCCTTCGCCCCCTGCTCCAACCGCTTGATCCCGCCCATGTACGGCACCAGTGCCTCGGGCAACACCACCGACCCGTCCGCCTGCTGCCCATTCTCAAGGATGGCAACCACCAGCCGCGGCAGCGCCACACCGGACCCGTTAAGCGTGTGCACAAAGTCCGTCTTTCCGTCCGGCCTCCGGTACCGGATGTTCGCCCGGCGCGCCTGGAACGCCTCGAAGTTGCTGCAGGACGACACCTCCAGCCACGCGTTCTGGCCCGGCGCCCACAACTCCAGATCGTAACACTTCGCCGCCGCAAAACTGATGTCCCCCGTGCAGAGACTCAATACCCGGTAGTGCAGCCCAAGCCGCTGCAACACATCCTCCGCATTCTTGACCAGGGTCTCTAACTCATCATACGACGTGGAGGGTTCAACAAACTTCACCATCTCCACCTTGTCAAACTGATGCACCCGGATCAGACCCCGCGTTTCCTTGCCCGCCGCCCCGGCCTCGCGCCGGAAACACGGTGTATACGCCGTCAGATACACCGGCAAGGCGCGATCAATGATGTCATCACGATAGTAATTGGTCACCGGCACCTCCGCCGTGGGAATCAACCAGAGGTCATCCGTAGCGTGGTACATATCCTCTGCCATCTTCGGCAGCTGGCCGGTCCCCGTCATCGAAGCCGTGTTGACCACAAAGGGCGGCAACATCTCGGTGTAGCCGTGTTCCGCCACGTGCATGTCCAGCATGAACTGGATCAGGGCCCGCTGGAGCCGCGCCCCCTGCCCGATAAAAAGCGGGAACCCGGAGCCCGTCATGCGAGCGGCCCGCGGGAAATCAAACAACCCCAACGCCTCGCCGATCTCCACATGCCCTTTCGGAGGAAAGGCAAACTTGTTCGGCTCCCCATGAACTCGCACAACCTTGTTGTCCGCGGCATCCTTCCCCACCGGCAGACTGGAATGCGGGATATTCGGAATGCGCAGCAGATTATCCTTCAACCGGGCTTCCAAGTCACGGATCTCACCATCCTTCTGGGTAATCAGGTCGCCCAGTTCACGCGTGGCCTTTTGCTGGGCCGTCGTGTCCTGCCCCTTGCCGCGCAACATGCCGATCTCCTTGGAAACCACATTGCGCTGGTTCTTGAGCGCCTCGACGTCAGTCACCAACTTCCGCCGGTTGGCGTCATCCGCCACCACGATATCCAGGACCTCGGCCCCATGCCCCCGCGCCGCCAACCCCTGCCGCACAACGTCCTCTTTTTCGCGAATCAACCTGATATCCAACATATCGCACCCCTGTATTTCATTCGTTCGAGAATGACGACCATGCTACACAAGCCGCTAAACCGATGCAATGGCGTTGCGGACCCCAAGATATTCGCTTAAACCTCCTCCTTAACGCATGGATGCCATACACACCCACTGTTCGCGGCGTCGCGGGAGCTTGCTACTCTGCGAAGTAGCGCCCCACTACGTAGCACGAGCCGCCCTCCAGAATACGTCATCTAAAAACTGTGGATGATCCCCGTTGGAGGGCGGAGCTCCTGCGACGCCGCGGCAATGGGGACGCCAAGGTTGTCACCTTAACATCAGCACGTCCTGTACCCTCGACCCATTGCTTGACCGTTAAAATAAAACTGTTCAACCCGGCGTTTTTTCTAATCCCATCGAATTCGATGGGATTAAAAACCGGGTTGTTGAGCGCCTCCCAGATGCCAAGAAACTCAACGGTGTTTCGGTTTCGCAACCAATTGGAGATCAGGTAGTCCGTCCGCTCGGCGTCTTTGTGTCGCGCAATATCGGTGAGGGAAATATAGTCCTGCTTGTGGTAGTCGAGAACGGTGACCTGTGTGCCTTTCACGCTAACCACGGCTTTGTGTGCTCTGTTCATGTTGCTTCCTACGCTGCAAATTGGTTGAGGCTCACATAATCCTTGATGTATTCCGGGACCAACGACCGATACTTCTCCGGCACGGCCCGGAAGTCACGGATGGAGAACACAGGATTGGTCGCCAGGTCGGTGAACTGCCGGCTGTCAATACCGACTGAATGGCAATGGATGGTTCAAGCCGGATATTGGCGGGGGTAGTCCCGTCCGAAAAAAAACGCCACCCTGCTGCTTCGAGCAACTTGTTGATTTTTATGCGGGCAGTGGCTTCTTTGTCGGACATACGTCTCCTCAATCAGTCTCCGTTCTTTCCCTGACCAGATTACCCCCGCAACCGTCGGGACGACTTGATGGTAATCCGGCGGGTATGCTCGTCGCCGATCGTCTCGAAATACAGGTGAACCGTATCCGGCGGAAACAAATCCAGCGCCCGCTCCGCCCACTCCACCGCCGTGATGCCCTCTGCTTCGAAATACTCCTCCAACCCCAGCATCAACGCGTCCTCGGGCCCGCGAATGCGGTAGAGATCCACATGCACCAACGGCCGGCTTCCCCGGTATTCGTGAACCAGCGTGAACGTGGGACTGGTGACCGGCCGATCGATCTCCAGTGCCGCCGCCAATCCCTGCACAAAACAGGTCTTCCCTCCGCCCAGATCCCCGTGCAACGCCAGGACAGCCTTGGCCGGAAGTTGCTTCAACAAATGCCGCGCCAACTTGTGCGTGTCCGCCACGCTGTGCGATTCAACGATGAGTTCATGCTTCATACCGGGCCACAGCATACAAAACCCACCCTCAGGAATCCAGAACTCACCTGAAGTGCTCGTACCCCCGATGCAGCAACGGAACTTGCACCCCGTTCCGCAGCAACTCCACCTTGCCGGCCGACCGCGTCATCCTGCCAATCCCGGTACACTTCAACCGGAACCGCCGCCGCCACGCCGCCTCAAATGCCGCGGCCTTGCGCCCCGGCACGCTAAATAACAACTCAAAATCCTCGCCATCACCCAACGCATGCCACAGTCCGTCGTCCGTAGTCCGCGGTCTGCAGTCCCTTCTCCCCTTCCCCGCTCTCCGCGCCGCCGCCGACACCGGCACCGCCGCCGCCTCCACCACCGCCCCCACCCCGCTCGCCTTCGCCAGCCGCGGCAAATCCGCCGCCACCCCGTCGCTCACGTCCAGCATCGCCGTCACCCACCCGCCCTCCCTCAACCAGCACCCCTCCGCCACCCGCGGCTCCACCCGCAGATGCCGCCCTAACAGCGATCCGCCCAGCGATCCCGTTACATACAGCCGGTCGCCCGCCCTCGCCCCCGATCTCAACACCGCCGTTCCC
>JBIJCW010000160.1:0-5067 GCA_044344495.1 Kiritimatiellia bacterium
CTGTGGCGGGTTCAGGTTAAAAATCAACATCGTCCATTAGTATAAGGAACCAGCATGTTATTCCGCGAAGCGTAACCATACCCCCCCCCTTCGCGGGCTTTGCGACTTCTGTTCAAATTCTCTTCTTTTCCTGATGAAAATATATGTGTCTGTATATGCCCGCCGGCATGAAATATTGGGGTTTTGACAAACTTTCAGAATATTGTCATGCGCCCAACTTCATGTACGAGAGCAGTTGAGCCTTGTGCACAGGAAGAACACGCTCAACGGCCTTAATTTCGACAATCAAACACCGATCCACAATGACATCGAGTCGTAGCGCTTGATCAAGCGTAATCCCCTTGTATTCAAGCGGAGCAATCACTTGATTCGATGCCGGCATGCGTCGCAACTCAAATTCACGCATCAGGCATCTTTCATAGATTTCTTCGAGAAGACCGGGGCCTTTATGGCGATGAACCTCAATTGCCGCACCTATGACCTGCTCGCTCCATTGATCGGCTTTCACATAGTCCTTATGCATATACCGGATTAAGGCATGCATACACTAGATAATCAATTAGTATAAAGAACCAGCATGTTATTCCGCGAAGCGTAACCATACCCCCCCCTTCGCGGGCTTTGCGACTTCTGTTCAAAGTCTCTTCTTTTCCTGATGAAAATATATGTGTCTGTATATGCCCGCCGGCATGAAATATTGGGGTTTTGACAAATTTTCAGAATATTGTCATGCGCCCAGGGCACCCCCGAAACAATCTGGCCCCGACCGCCGTTTTATGCCATGCTCCCGGCATGATTGCGAAGACACAAAAAGCGAAAGGACGTCCTATGACGTCCAAACGCATCAAGCAACGGGAGAAGATCACCCAGCCTATGAATAAGACATTCGTCCTCGACACCAACGTCCTTCTTCATGACCACACCTGCATCGAATCGTTCGCCGACAATACGGTCGTCCTCCCCATGGCCGTGATTGAGGAGTTGGACAAGTTCAAACGGGACACCACCGAACTCGGCCGCAACGCACGCGGCGTCATCCGCCGCCTGGACCTGCTCAGGGAACACGGCCGCCTCGGCGAAGGGGTCCGCATGGAAAATGGCGGCACCCTCCGGATCATCACCAATCAAAGCCTGATGAAGGAGCCGCTCCAGGGAATCCTCGAGGAGGAGATCCCGGACAACCGCATCATCCGCGTCGCCTATTACCTCCTTAAACGCGGCGACAACGTCTTCTTTGTCTCCAAGGATATCAACGCGCGCCTCAAG
This sequence comes from Kiritimatiellia bacterium, assembly GCA_044344495.1. GTDB lineage: Bacteria > Verrucomicrobiota > Kiritimatiellia > CAIKKV01 > CAITUY01 > CAZDUS01. The sequence goes on from JBIJCW010000160.1 coordinate 1,267, forward strand.
GCCGATGCCCTCGGCATCGAGGTCATGGACTTCGAAAAACAGAAAGTCAACTTCGACGAACTCTTCACCGGCTACCGCGAGGTCCATGTCAAACCGGAGTTGCTCGATGAGTTCTACGCCAACCAGAGCATCGAACATGCCGGCCTGGATCTCCTCCCCAATGAATTCGTCAACCTCATCGCCGATGGGGTCGAACACCACACCGCCCTCGCCCGCGCAGGCAGCAACGACCGCCTGATCCAACTCAACCCGAAAATCGAGTCGGTCTGGCATATCAAGCCCCGCAGCCGCGAACAACGCATGGCCCTGGAACTGCTCATGGATGATTCCGTCCATCTGGTCACCCTCATGGGCCCCGCCGGCACCGGCAAAACCCTCCTGGCCCTCGCCGCCGGCCTGGAGAAAATCGTCAACCAGAAACGCTATGACCGCCTTCTGGTCACCCGCCCGATCATGCCCTTCGGCAAGGACATCGGCTATCTCCCCGGCGCCAAGGAGGAAAAACTGGCCAACTGGATGCTGCCGATTTTTGACAACCTGACCTACCTGATGCTCAAGACCAACTCCGGCGAGCATAAGAATACGGTCCGCGAGAAAATCGAGAAACTCCAGCGCGACGAAGTCATCGAACTCGAGGCCCTCACCTATATCCGCGGCCGCTCAATCCCCCGCCAATTCGTCATCGTGGATGAAGCCCAGAACCTGACCCCGCATGAAGTCAAAACCATCATCAGCCGCGCCGGGGAAGGCACCAAAATGGTGCTGACCGGCGACCCCTACCAGATTGACAACCCTTATCTGGACTCCAGCAGCAACGGCCTCTCCTATGCGGTGGAACGCATGAAGACCCAGTCCCTGCACGGGCATGTCACCCTGAACAAGAGCGAGCGCAGCACCCTGGCCGCCTTGGCCGCCAGCCTGCTCTGAGGCGACAACCAGCAACGGGACCATCGCCATGACTAAATTCGAGTTGGAATCCATCTTCACCACCGAAGGCGACCGCTACCTTCGCGAGTGGCAGGAACTGCTCGCCTTTCCCAGCGTGAGTATCGCCAGGGAGCATTCGCAGGATTGCCGACGCTGCGCGGAGTGGCTGGCCGACCATGTAACACGCCTCGGCTTCACCGCCCGCCTGGCCCCCACCGAATCCCATCCCGTCCTGCTCGCTGAACGCGCCGGCAAACCCGGAGCCCCCGTGGTCCTGTTCTATGGCCACTATGACGTCCAACCCGTGGACCCCATCGACCTCTGGATCACCCCCCCCTTCATCCCTTCCCTCCGCAATGGCCGCATGTATGCCCGGGGCGCCCAGGATAACAAGGGCCAATGCTTCGCCGCCCTCAAGGCCATCGAGGCACTCATCCACGCCGATCAATTGAACTGTACCGTCAAACTGGTGATCGAAGGCGACGAGGAAGCAGGCCACATGCCCATCCTTCCCTTGCTGGAGAGGGAACGAACCGCCCTGAAGTCCGATCTGGTCATGGCCGCCGACACCGGCACTGTCGCCTCGGGGGCCCCCACCATCACCATGGGACTGCGGGGCATCGCTCATCTCACCGTCATGCTGACCGGACCGGATCACGACCTCCATTCCGGCGTCCATGGCGGCCGCGCCCCCAACCCCGCCCTCGGCATGGCCCGATTACTCACCTCCCTCCACGATGCCTCCGGGCGTGTCGCCGTGCCTGGCTTCTATGATGGCGTCAAGGACCCCACCCCCGAGGAACGGCGCCTGGCCAACGCAACCCCGTTCGATCCCGCCTGGTATAAATCCGTCACCGGCACCGACGCAGTGGCTGGCGAATTGGCGTACACCCCCGTGGAGCGCACGGGCTTCCGCCCAACCCTCGAAGTGAACGGCATCCACTCCGGTTACGGCGGTCCGGGAAGCAAGACCATCATTCCCGCCTGCGCCCAGGCAAAACTTTCCGCCCGCCTCGTCCCCGGCCAGCAGCCGGAAGCCATCCTCGACCTCATCGCCACCCATCTGGCAGGCAACGTCCCGCGCGGCATGGAACTCAGGATCACCGAAAGAGGCATCGGCGGACCGGCCGTCCGTATCGATATCGCTTCGCCGGCCATCCGCCAGGCACGGGAGGTCCTCGGGGAATTGGCGCCACTCCCCACCGCCTTCCTGTGGGAGGGCGCCTCCATCCCCATCCTCTCGCATCTACCCGCCATTGCCGGGGCCCCCGCCCTGCTGGTCGGCTTCGGCGGAGAAGCGGATAATATTCACGCCCCCAACGAGTCCTATTCCATTGAACAGTTCAAAGCGGGATTCCTGTACACCGGCATGTTCCTGAGCCGCTTCGGCCGCTGACATCCCGCCCCATCAACCATGAGACTCCTTAATGCCTTTATCCGATAAAATCCTGAACCGGCAGGCCATTGCGGCTGTTGATATCCTGCGTGAAGTCGCCGACGGCGTCGCCCAGGGACTCCCGGCCGATTCCTCACTCGCCGCCATTTATCGCCGTCACCGTGAATTCGGCTCCCGCGACCGGCGCCTCTTCTCGGATGCCGTATTCTCCTTCTTCCGCTGGAAAGGCTGGCTGGAGTCCTCCGCCCAACGCGACTTCCGTGCCGCCGTGGTCTTTGCTCACCTCCTGGATGCCCGGGAATGCCATCCCACCATCCTCTTCCTTGCGGAGTCACTGGGAATCGCGACTGGCGCCCTCCAACCACTCGGCGCCTTGCCGCTCACCGCCAAACAGGCCGCTTTCCATCAACTCCTTGCCGCCTGGGACCCCGCCCTACCGCCTCCCTCCATTGCCGATCTCATCCCCCATTGGGTTCCCGACCTGATCGAGCCCCCGCCCGCGGCGGACCGGACGGACTATCTGAACCAACTGATCACCGCCTTTCAATTGGCGCCACCCACCTGGCTGCGCCTGCGCCCCACCTCCAACGTGAAGGTCCTCGACCTCTTGCAGGAAGCGGAAATCACCGCCACCCCTCACCCCAGAATCCCCAATGCCCTCGCCGTGGTACGGGGGGCCAACCTCCAGGGACTCGCCCCCCGGTTCCGAAGCGGTATGGAAATCCAGGACTTGGCTTCTGTCGCCGTCGGCCTCGTCTGTGCGCCAGCCGAGCGCGAGTCCTGGTGGGACGCCTGTGCCGGATCGGGTGGCAAAACCTTGCTCCTCGCCGACCTGCTTGGCCCCACCGGCAGAATCCTCGCCACCGATTCGCGCCCCACCATCCTCGACGAACTGAGCCGCCGCGCCGGTAACAACGGCCTCACCCACATGATCCGGACCCGGGTGTGGGACGGCGCCACCGCCTCTCCGCCTGCCGACCAGTTCGACGGCGTCCTTCTGGACGCGCCCTGTTCGGGAATGGGCACATGGCATCGTAATCCGGACGCCCGCTGGCGCATCACCGGAACCCAGATCGACCGCCTGGCCGACCTCCAACTCATCCTGCTCCGCGCCTGCGCCACACGCGTCCGGCCCGGCGGGAAGTTGATCTATGCCACCTGTACCCTGACCCACGCCGAAAACGGTGGCCTCCTTGAAACGTTCCTGAAAGACAACCCCGACTTCGCCCTGCACCCCTTCCCGCACCCCCTGACCGGCGTCATGACAACAGGAACCCTTGCCATCCACCCCTGGGAAGGCCCCTGCAACGGCATGTTCATGGCCCGCCTGACCCGCAGAGCCAACGAGTAAAACGTCCATTGCATAGTAGCGACTCCCGCGCGAAACCGAGAATGCAAATGCCGATCTCCTCCCCCTCTATTCTTCCTCCAGACGTAGCGGAATCCCTTCGGATTCCGACGCCGCAACCGAATCCCTT
>JBIJCW010000162.1:0-5017 GCA_044344495.1 Kiritimatiellia bacterium
GCGCCGGGTGGTTGGTCATCAGGCTGATGATACGGCCGATGCAGACATCCATTTCTTCCAGTGTGTCCAGGTAGAGATCGCTACCCCAGCCCTGCAAGTGACCGGCCAAATCGGCGTCACCAAGATGCACAAAGGCGTAGTGGCAGGGATTGGTTGTCATTTGAGCGAGAAACATACGGGTCAGTTCCGATGCCGACTCGCTTTGGGTGAAGACGTCAAGTTTATCGCGCCCGTTGTCCGTACCGGTGGTGTCAGGGGCGCCGTGCATTTCGTTATAGGAGATGTCAAAGAGGGCGAACTTGGATTTGGTTGACCAGAGGCCGGTACGGCGCCCGTTGTCGTGGGCGACATCAAAGGCGCTGGCGAGATAGGCTGACTTGTTGGAGTGCAGGGTCATGCGCGTGACGTGGTCGGAGTTGTTTGTCCAGTTGTGCCCCCCGGGGCCGAGGATGGGCCGACTGGTGAGCATGGCGGTATGGTTGGGGAGTGTGGTGGTGATGTCGTAGTCAGCGCGGGCATTGGTTGTGTCTGCGCCGTGGGCGGCGATGTACGCAAGGGCAGGCAGTTTTCCGGCCCGCAGAAGCGATTGCAGGTAAGAGGATCCCATGCCGTCGACGCTGACGGTGATCACGTAATCGGCGCCGCGGGCGGCAATGGAAAACAATGCAAGAATCAGGACAAGGCAAGAGCGCATGGTAGTTACTCCCAACGCAATGAAGATACCTCCGGGGGAATCAGGATTCCAGATATTTCTGGATGTGTGCGCGGGCCGCTTGTGCCGGCATTTGCCGTACGAGGATGCGTTTGTGGCGTCCGGTGTCGCCGGTCAGGAGTTCGAGTTGGCGGGATGGCAGACCCAGGCATTGTGCCAGAAAGGAGAGCAGTGCCCTGTTGGCCTTGCCATCGACAGGAGGGGCCTTGAGGCGGATTTTGAGGGCGTCGCCGTGGGTGCCCTGAATCTGGTTGCGGGCCGCCCTGGGGGCGGCGTGAACGGTGATAATGCACCCGGCGGATGAGTCAGTGATCCAAGACATGGTGGTATTCTGAAGTGATGTGCGGAAAAAGCAAGCCTGTGGCGAGCCGTGTGGCTTGACTCCATCGGCGATGCGATGGCAACATGCGGTCATTCATGATGAAGTTGGGAGTTGAGGGTGGAAAACAGCCGGCGCGAACAAATTGAAAAATATCTGGTGGACCTGATCCAGCGCAAGGATATCTCGCGCATCCGGGATCGGCGTCTGCTCTTTTTCCTGTGGGCCCTGAAGCAGCTGTCGCGGCTCTACAGTGGGGTCATGCATATCCGTAGCGCGCTTTACCGCCGCGGGATCCTGCGGCACCACACGCTGGGGTGCCAGGTCATCAGCATTGGCAACCTGACGGTGGGCGGGACCGGCAAGACGCCGGTGGTGGAGGTGTTTGCGCGGACGCTGCAAAAGAAGGGGCGCAAAGTGGCGATCCTGAGCCGGGGCTACAAGAAGGAGGAGCCGCCGGTGTGGGAGAGGCTGACGGCCAAGTTGCTCATGAGGGGGAAACGGACGCCGCCCAGGATCGTGTCCGATGGGAAGACGCTGCTGCTGGATTCGGCGATGGGGGGCGATGAGCCGTATATGTTGGCATCGAATCTTCCGGATGTGGCGGTTCTGGTGGACAAGGATCGTGTCAAGAGCGGCCGGTATGCCATCAACCGGCTGGGTTGCGACACCCTGATACTCGATGACGGGTTTCAATACCTGTACATGAAACATCGCGTGGAGGTGGTATTGGTGGACAGCAAGAATCCGTTTGGCAACGGGCATGTGCTGCCGCGGGGGGTGCTGCGGGAATCCATCACCAATCTGAGCAAGGCGGATTACGTGTTCATCACGAAGTGCAACGGTTCGGACAACAGCGGGCTGAAGGCTGAGATTCGGCAATACAATTCCAAAGCGGAAATCATAGAGTGTGCGCACCGGCCGCGGTATCTCGAGAATGTTTTCACGACCGTTCGCGAGGAATTGGCGCATTTGCAGGGGTTGCCGGTGATCGCGTTTTCGGGGATTGCGGCGCCGGATGGGTTTGAGCGGAGTTTGGAGTCCCTGGGGGCGCAGGTCCTGGGCCGCGTGCGATATGCGGATCATCACCGTTACACGCAGCAGCAGATCATTGATGCCATCAACCGTGCCAGGGTTGAGGGGGCGGCGGCCATCATCACCACGGAGAAGGATGCGGTACGCTTTCCGCGGCTTGACCGGATGGATGTGCCGGTCTATTTCCTGCGTGTCGATATTGAACTGCTGTCCGGAACCGAGGATTTTCATGCCTGCATCTCGCGAATATGTTTCCAGTAGTATCGCCAAGGGCCCGACCCGCCACGAGAGGATCCTGATCGTCAGCCCCAGTTGGATGGGAGACTGCATCATGGCGATGCCGGCGATTCTTGAATGGCGGCGTCTGGCGGGGCCATTGAAGGTGGTGGTGCTTGCCAAGCCGGCGGTGGTGCCGCTGTGGCGAATGTCGTCGTCGGTTGACGAGGTGTTAACGATCCGGACCGGTTTCAAGGGAACGCTGGCGGCCGTCAACGCCGTCAAGGGCGGACAGTTTGACTTCGCGTATGTGATTCCGAACTCCTTTCGATCAGCGCTGATTCCCTTTCTGGCGCAGGTGCGGGGGCGGCGGGGGTATGCGGGGCATTTCCGGCGCGGGCTGTTGACCGAGTGTGTCCGTTCGTCGCGGGCGGGGTTGGAACATCAGTCCCGTGAGATGTTTGCATTGCTGGGCATCAAGCCGGGCATCACCAATGAGGAGGTGTTGTTGAGGGCGGGTGCGCCTGAACAGGCGGCGATGGACCTGCGTCTGGAATTGCCGGCGGGTGGTGGCGGCAAGCCGATGGTGGTGATGTTTCCCGGGGCGGCGCGGGGGTCATCGAAGCGCTGGCCGGAGGGCCGGTTTGCGGATGTCGGGCGGCGTCTGGCGGAATGGGGGTGCCGGGTGGTCCTGGCGGGTACGGCGGCGGATCGCGAGTTGTGCGGACGCGTCGCTGGACAGATTGGTTCGGGGGCGATCACGCTGGCGGGGGCGACCACGCTGGCTGAACTAGTGGCGCTACTGTCCCGGTGCCGGGTGGTCATTGCGAACGACAGTGGCGGCATGCACTTGGCGGCGGCTGTTGGGACCAGGGTTGTGGCCGTTTTCGGGGTGACGGATCCTGTGGTCACGGGGCCGATGGGGGCCGGACACATCGTGTTGATGGCGCAGGGGTTTCTGCGCGGGCGTGATGTTGGACGGGATTCAAAGGCGGGGCATGATGCCTTGGCGGAGGTAACGGTTGACGCCGTCTATAAGGCGGCTGTGCGGATATTGGAGGCTGACGCAATCCAGGCGTCGGAGGGTGCGAGGAAGGATCAGGGGTATTCGAGCATCAGTTGATGGATGCGATACTGCTTGGAAATCCGGCGGTTGGCCTCTTCGAGGGCCGCGGGATCCAGAACGATATCCACGCCCATATTGGTGAGAGTGATCCTCGTAATGGCGCCATCGCGTCGGCGTATGGCGAACACATCCTTCAGGGATGAAATTGGCTGTCCATTGACCTTGGTGACGATGTCATCGTGTATTTGCTGGTACCCTTTGTTGATCATGTCGGGCAGGATATCGGCCATGATGACGACCCGGTCGCCCGGTTTATCGGGGAACTGGGAACGTGAGAGGAACAGGTTTACGAAGCGGGGGTTGTTGGCGACCATCCAGCGGGGCCCCGGGGCCATGAGGTAATCGGCGGTCAACTCCCGCAGGAGGATACCCCCTTCCACAAGGTACTGCGCCTGGCGGCCTTCGATATTCTGGGGGATCAGGGCGCGGGAATCGTCGTAGGCGTCCAGCACGACGTCCACCGTGAGGCGCTGGTGATTTCGCAGGACGGTGCAACTGACGGTGTTGCCCGGGTAACGCTTGGCAATGAGGTGTGAGAAGGCGAGGCGCCCAAAGTCCGGGTCGGGGTAGAATCCCTGCGAGTCGATGTCAAAGCCGTCCCATCGTAGGATGACGTCGCCGGGGGCGAGGGTTTTGGCGGCGCCGGAGTCCGGGGTGAGTTTCAGGATCAGTGTCCCGACATCATTGTCCGGGAGGCCATAGAAGTGGCGTTTGGATGGGTCAATGAGCGGGGCGCAGAAGACGCCGGCGGAAGCAAACCCCTTGTAGGGGGGGGTGGTGACGTCCTCGACGAAACGCTTCAGGAGGGAGGCGGGGAGTGCCTGGGTGATTTGGGTTTTGGGATCGAAACGCATGGCAAGGCCGACCAGACGGTTTTCGTTGAGGACGGGGGCGCCGGTGTGTTCCATTTTCAGTTCGGAGAGGATGCTGAAGGTCAGGACTGAATGGGGAAGATTGGGGAGGGGTGAAACGGCGGTTTCGGTGATGCGGCCTTCGCCGGTCTGGAGTTGTCCGGCATTATCAAACTGGGCCAGGATAACCTTGTCATTCCTTGAAACGCCGCCATCCCAGGGGAGAGGAATGAACTGGGCAGCGGCATCCCGCGGGATGGTGAGGAGAGCGGCATTCACGCGGGGGTCGGCCTTGAGCACCTTGGCGGTGATCTTGGCCGGCTGACCCGGACGTCGAATTTCGACCAGCATGGCATTGCGGACGGTGTCCTCGGTGGTAACGATCAGGCCGGGGGCGACGACGACCCCGTAGCTGGATCGCAGGGCAGGACGCTCGCTACGCCACGGCAAGCGTGGATCCGGACGTTGGGCGGTCACCAAGACATCCACGATGCTGTGTTCGAGACTGTTGGTGGCCGCGCGGGTCAGGCAGGGGAGCGATGTGAGAAGGATCAGGAACCATCGTGTCATGGCAGGGCCTCCTTGCGCAAATAGCTGCGGGCCGGGATCGTGTAGTGGGTCAGTATTTCGCGATCCGCCAGTGCGGTGGCGGAGGCATCGAGAATCAGCGGATTGTCATGGTTCTCAAAGGTAATGACATGGTAGCCGTTGGTGCCCGCCGCCAGGGCTGACTGGATATCGCGCATGCCGCGGATTTT
>JBIJCW010000163.1:0-5003 GCA_044344495.1 Kiritimatiellia bacterium
CCCCCTACCACCGAATCATCCCCGATGCGCAGATGCCCCCCCATCCCGGCCTGCCCTCCCATTTGAACCCGGCACCCGACATGCGAACTCCCCGCTATTCCAACCTGGGCGGCAATCGCCGTATCCGCCCCAATGGTCACATTGTGGGCCACCTGGACCAGATTATCGATCTTCACCCCGTTGCCAATCCGCGTGACACCAAATCGCGCCCGGTCAATCGTCGTGTTGGCCCCGATTTCCACATCGTCTCCAATCTCCACCACTCCCACCTGTGGCACTTTCGTCCAGTGCCCCGCCTCCTTGACATACCCGAACCCATCGCTGCCAAGCACAGCACCATTATGCACAATCACACGGCTCCCCACCCGCGTATACTCGCGGAGGCTGACCAACGGATAGAAACGGCAGTCGGCGCCCACTTCGCAGTCGCGCCCCACATAACACCCGGCAATCAATACCGTCCGGTCGCCGACACGGGCGCCCGACTCAATCACACAGTGCGGCCCGATATGCACATCCCGGCCCAACTGCACCCCTTCGGCAATGATCGCCGTCGGATGAATCCCCGGCGTGTAGGCGATTGGGGGACGCGCAAGCCAAACCACCGCCTGCGCAAACGCGGCGTCCGCATTCTTGACGCGGATCAGCACGCTCGAACTCTCCCCCTGCCATGCCTCATTGACCAGCACCGCCGAGGCCTTCGTCGTTTTAACCATGGCCGCATACCGCGGATTGCCAAGAAAACTCAAATCACCCGCCACGGCCGCATCCAGCGACGCCACACCGTTAATTTCGACCAACCCATCCCCTTCCACGCATCCGCCCAGACGGCGCGCCAATTCGTGAATGGCCAGTGACATCTCCGTTACTCCTTGCTCTCAGGTTTCCCGGCGTTCAGCAGTTGGATCACCTGATCCGTAATATCCATCGCCGGACTGGCGTAGAGCACCGGCTCCAACCCGTTGGCCAGAAGTCCCCCCGACTCCAGAACCAGCCCGTAGCCGCCCTTGGCGGCACAGGCCTGCACGGCAGATTTCACAGCCTTGGCCAACTCGGAGTGGATCTTCCGCCCTTCGCCTTCAATCTGTTTCTTGCGCGAGGCCGCCTTTTCCCGGATGGTGTTCTCGTATTCAATCACCTCCGTAAGTTTGTCCTCAGCCTGTTCGCTTTTCCTGTCGCGAGCCTCCTCCGTCAGCGCCTTGTTCTGAGCCTCCGCACGGAGCGACTCAAATTCCTGCTTGAGCTTCCGGTGGTCCGCCAGCAACTTGTCGCGCTCAGCCGAAAAATCCTCCAACTGCTGTTGGATATGGGTGTCGGCCAGTTCCGTCTTGTAATACGCCTTCAATACCCGGCTGCCATCCACAACCGCGATCTTGGGTTCGCCCGCCGCAACAACCGCCGCCATCAAACCAACGATTGCCACCATCATGTTGAAACGCATCTTCACACTTCCTCCCTCTTCGTCTTCCCGCCATCCCGTCAGAACCCGTAACCGATCCAGAAACTGACATTCTCCGTCCGCGCCCGATCATCTGCCTGCATGACCGGCCACGCATAATCAAACCGGATCGGAAATCCGGGTATGTCCAGCCGTAACCCGATCCCGGCCCCCGCTGACAGGCTTCCGAAATCGAAATCGTACGGATCAAAAGCCACATTGCCGATATCATAAAATCCCGCCAGCCGGAACTTGGGCACCCCGATCGGCATCGAATACTCCGCACTCGCCAGCATCAGGGTCTGCCCGCCACAAGGCCGCGTCTCTCCTGTACCGTCAGCCCGCTCGGCAATCGGTCCAATCCATCGGTACCGAAACCCGCGGATGGTACGGGCTCCTCCCGCAAAAAGCCGCTCAGACAGCGGCACCTGGTCATCCCCACTGTCACCCATCATGTCGACAACCTCAGCCCGCCCGCGAACACTCAAGACGTGACCCCACCACAAGGGGAAGTGAATGGTGCTGCCGACCTCAAGATCATACAGGTCCGTGTCGAATCCCAGCGGCCCTCCCATCAACGTGCTGGAGAAAAACGTCCGACTCCCGCGGGTCGGCAGAAAGAAATTATCGCGCGTATCACGAGTCCATGTCGCCGCCAGCGAACTGGCAACCCGCTCCGGCTCGGAGAAAAAGAACTCCGTCCTCTCCCCGTTGTTGACAACCTCATATGCATTCGTGTCATCCACATTCTTGATGTTGACACTCTCCAGCCGGTATTTCAGATCAAGGCGGTTCGGTCCCGCCAGCGGCACGCCCAAACCCAAGGCACCGCCCTGCCGCTGGACATCGTAATCACGATTGTTGTGCCGCTGACTGTAGAGATCCAGACTCAGCGCCAGTTGCCGGTCGAGGAACCACGGCTCCACGAAGGACAACGTGTAGTCCTCCCGCGTCGATCCTCCCTCGGCACGCAACTTGGCTTTCTGCCCTCCACCCACCGGCGGCCAGCTCCCAAGGTCAAAATTTCCCTGGCTGATTTCGACAAAACCCACCAGCTTGTCGATGCTCGAGAACCCCGCCCCCGCCATGAATTGACCGGTCGGCTTCTCGTCAACGGAAAACACCAGATCACTCCGCTCCGGCACCGCCGTCGGCTCAGCGGTAGCAATCACGTTCTCAAAAAAGTTGAGGTTCCGAAGTTTACTCTCACTCTGGCGCACTTTGACGCCATCGTAGCGCTGCCCGGGATACACCTGCAGCTCACGGCGAATGACCTTGTCTTTCGTAGTGCTGTTGCCGTGTATCAATACATTGCGAATAGTCGTCAATCGCCCTTCGGTCACCGTGAAACGAACATCCACATCCCCTTCCTTCTCGCGCAAATCCAACCGATAGTTGGCCGCCGTCCCCATGTAACCCCGGCTCTCATAGTAATCGCGGATAGCCCCCGCCGCCTTGACAATTTGTGCATCCGAGGCCACATCTCCGATCTTTAACCCGCACCCCCCCAGCAGCACCGATTCCTGAAATAACGTGGCCCCCGTAACCACCATCCGGGAGACCCGGTAGGAGATCCCCTCCCGAAGTGAAATCGTGATGTCAAACTTGCCTGGCTTGATTTCCGAAATCTGCGGCTTCCCGATTTCCACATCCAGATACCCACGATCCTTGTAAACCCCACGGATCCGCTCACATCCGGCGCGAAGGTCCTCCAGATCATAGGGCGTCCTGCGAAACCATCCCAGCGGATTATACCAGGCAGGAATGTTCATCGCCTCGTTCAAGGCCGAAACCTCGACGGCCTTGCACCCCGCGAACTTGACCTTCCTCACGCTGCGCTGATCACCTTCCCGGATATCAATGCTCAGCGTAACCAACCCCGCCTTCTCATCCGCAACGCTCAGAGACCAGTTCACCGTCGCAAACGCATACGATCGCTTGCGGTATTCCTCCTTCAGTGCAACCACACGCGCTGCCACCGCCGCATTGTCCAGGAAATCACCAGGCTTTAACCCGAGCAAGTCAATCACCTTGGTGGAGCCCAACGCTTCCGCCCCAGTCACCCGAACCGGTTGCGTCAGTTTGTATTTCATCCGCACGGAATACACCAACACCGCCCCATTCGTTCCGGACTCCACCTCCGCAAGCACGTCTGAAAACCGTCCCGTGGCCAGAAGTTCGCGAACATCGCTTTTCACCAGGCCGCTGTCTAACTCCTGCCCCTCCCGCGCTGCCACACAAGCGCGGACCATCGCCTCATCCACCTGGATTTTCCCCAACGGCCGTACATTCACCTTGCGAATGATGTCCGCATGCAACACGGAGGCACAACACATCATACCCAGAACCACGACCCCGCTCTTTCGCTTCATCATGGTTGCTCCTCCTGCATGTACCCAGGCTGAATCCCCGCCTCATCCACCCCATGATGGACACCGTCATGAAACCGGGTGTATTCCGCCATAAACTCCAACCGGATCTCATCGTTCGTCGGCCCGTTGCGATTCTTAGCCACATCCACAAGCGCCAACGTTTCTTTGTCATGTTCCGGATGGGTCGGAATCCGTGAAGGACGCTGTAGGAACATCACGATATCCGCATCCTGTTCGATCGATCCGGAATCCCGCAGGTCCGACAATTTTGGGCGCTCCGTCTTGTCACGCTGCTCCGCCGCACGACTCAACTGGCTAAGCACTAACACCGGGACATTCAGTTCCTTGGCCATCCCCTTGAGTCCGGCGGAAACCATCGAAATTTCAACCTGCCTGCTCTGCCTGCTGTATTCCGGCGCACGCAGCAACTGGAGGTAATCGACCACGATCAGTTGCACATCGTGCTTGACCTTCATCCGGCGTGCCCGCGCCCTGATTTCCGCAATTTCAAGCCCGGCGGTATCATCCAGAAAGATCGGCGCCGATACCAATGCATCCGCCGCATGAATCAACTTGTTGTGATTCACCTTGGTCAGAAACCCATCGCCCAATCGCTGCATGGACACTTCGGCCCGGCTGCAAATCATTCGCTTCACCAAGTCCACACACGACATTTCCAGGCTGAACACCCCCACCGGCTTCGGTCGCCCTTCAGGATCACCCCGACCCAACGACACATTCTCCACAATGTTCATCGCCAGTGAGGTCTTCCCCATCGACGGACGGGCCGCCAGAATAACCATATTCGAGGGCTTCAACCCCCCGATGCACCGGTCAATATCCCGGTACCCGGTCGAGATCCCCGAGATGCCCTTGTGTTCCGAATCCAGAAGCCGCACGATTTCGCGAACAAGATCTTCCCAAGGGCGCATCTGCCCATGCTGGTGCACCGTGATGTCAAAAAAGGACTGCTCCGCCGAACTGAGCACCGCCTGCGCGTCGGCATCAGATTGATAGCAATCCTTCTCGATTTCCCGCGAGGTCTCAATGACCCTGCGCAACAAATACCGGTCGCGAACAATATCAATGTAGTACTCGGCGTGCGCCGCCGTCGGGGTGGCATCCACAATCCGATTCAGCGCCATCGGACCGCCAATCCGATCCAGGACACCCGCCCCTTTCAGATGCTCGCC
>JBIJCW010000165.1:0-4954 GCA_044344495.1 Kiritimatiellia bacterium
CCCCTCCCGGTTCAACTCCCGGAGGATGGCTTCGCGAATGACATGATCAGCGGCGGGGTTTACGATGGTTTCCACGGAGAGGCGATCCTGGGGCGGGGTCTGGATGGTACTCAAGTCGCGGGCGCCGGTGAGGCTCATGTAGAGGGTTCTGGGGATTGGCGTGGCGCTGAGGGTCAGCACATCCACCATACGGCGGATGTGCTTGAATCGTTCCTTGTGCAGGACCCCGAAACGTTGTTCCTCGTCGATGATAACCAATCCGAGGTCCTTGAACGCGATTGTCGGCTGAATGAGCGCGTGGGTTCCGATGACCACATCGACGGTACCATCGGCCAGGCCGGCGACAATCCCGCTGTTCTCGCCGCGGGTGCCGAAGCGGCTAAGCATTTCGATCCGAACCGGGAAGGGGGCGATGCGTTCGGTGAACGTCTGGAAATGCTGCTGGGCGAGGACCGTGGTGGGGACCAGGACGGCCACCTGCTTGCCGGACATGACGCACTTGAAGGCAGCACGGACGGCGACCTCGGTTTTCCCGTAGCCGGCGTCACCACAGAGCAGGCGGTCCATGGGGCGCGGTGCTTCCATGTCGTGTTTTACTTCGCGGATGGCGGCATCCTGGTCATCGGTTTCCTGATAGGGGAAGGCAGTCTCCAATTCATGTTGCCAGGGGGTGTCGGGGGGATGGGCGAATCCGGCCTGGGCATCTCGGGCGGCCTGCGTCTCGAGCAGGTTGCCGGCGAGGTCCTGCACGGCGGTTTCGGCGGCCTGTTTCTCGCGACTCCACCGTTTGCCGCCAAGTTGATGCAGCGGGGTGGTGCGTTTGCCGACGCCAACGTAGCGCGTCAACAGGTGGGACTGCGCAACGGGCACGTACAGTTTGGCGCCTTCAGCATATTCGATGGCCAGAGCTTCCTGAAGTTGTCCGGCGACGGCGATTTCGCGCAGTCCGAGATAGCGGCCGACACCGTGTCCGATATGGACGACGAGGTCACCGGGCTCCATATCGGTCCAGTCGCTCACGCGTGCTCCGGTGGTGGTGGGGCGGCTGGCGAGTGTTCGTTTCCGCTGCAGTTTGCGTCCGTACAGGTCGGATTCGGCCACGACGACGAATTTGGGGTCATGAGAAACGAACCCACCCGTTAGCGGGCCGATTTCAATGCGGGCGTTGGCGGCATGCAGCAAAGGGCCGTACAGTTCAGTGAATCGATCACAGGTTCCCTGGGTGTCGAAGAAGATGGAGACGGGGGCATCCGGGCCCGCGAGGTCGGGGATGGTTTGAAGAAATCGGCGGCGGGCATTTTCCAGTAGATCGGGATGCAGGGCGCGGCGGCCGGAGATGGATACGACCGGCTGGACAGGTTCGATCCCGGTATCCAAAGTGTCACAGAGTTCGTTGGGATGTGACCGGATGAAGACCTGGCGGGATGCCGGTCGGCTGAACATGGTTGCCTGAATGGTGACGAAGGACGTTGTGAATCCGGTGGTTTTGGATTCACGCAGGGTGGCCTCATAGATGCCGGTGTGATGGAGAATGGCATCAAGGTCCGACCAGATGATTGTGGCGTTGGCTGGGATGGCATCGAGAAATGGGGCCCTGTTATTGGCGTTGGTGCGCATAAGGCGCCACTCGCCCGGCGGGGGCAGCAGGGCGGACTTGATGGGAGCAATCGAGCGTTGTTCCAAAGGGTCGAAACAGCGGATGGTCTCGACGGTGTTGCCGAAGAACTCCATCCGGATCGGATTGGTTGATGAGAGGGGCCAGACATCGAGGATGCCGCCGCGCAGGGAGGCCTCGCCGGGGGTCTGGACTTCCGGGCCGAAGGTATAACCGGCGGATTCCAAGTGAGAGGCCAGATCAGCGGGGTCGCTGGTGTCGCCGGGATGGATCAGGAGCCGGTGCGACTGGAAGGCACGTTGGGAAAGGGTCAGTTCCATCAGCGCCTGACCACAGGTTGCCACCAGACGCGGAGTGCTGCCGGTCAGGGCGTCGAGTGTTTCCAGGCGTAACCCGGTGGTTCCTTGCTCCGGTGGTGTGGATCGTTCGCCGGGGATGACTTCCCAACTGGGGAAAAGGAGGGGTGGAGCCATGTCGGGCGGGCAGAGGGTGAGGAGGTTACGGAACCCTGACTCAAGCGTGCGGGGACCGTCTGCCACCCAGACAACAGTTTGGCCGGAGGTGCAGAGCAGTTCCCAGGCGACCAAAGCCTCGGCGGATGGCGGCAGGTCCGGGATGAAGGTGGGCCGGGTGGGGTTTGGTGAGGGAATCAGCCGTTCCCTGAATCGAGATCGAGTATTGGGATCCGAAACCCACATACGGATTACCCGTACTTCTTGCGCATGTGGGAGGGTGCAATCTTGAGGGCGATGCGGTACTTGGCCACCGTGCGACGGGCGATGTTAATGCCGCGTTGCGTTAGGACATCCAGGATTTCCTGGTCGGAAAGCGGATTGGCCGTATCTTCACCCGCAACGAGTGTGGCAATGGAGTCTTTGACCGTCTTGTTGGAGATCACGCTGCCGTCATGGGTTTTGAGGCCGGGGGTGAAGAAGAACTTCATGTCAAAAACGCCCTGAGGTGTCTGCATGTGCTTGCCGGCGACGGCACGGCTGATAGTGGTCTCGTGCAGGCCGACGGCCGAGGCGATCTCCACCATGGTCAGGGGCTTAAGGTGCGAGATGCCGTGGTCCAGGAAATCCGTTTGAACACGCACGATCTGAGTGGCGATCTTGTAGATGGTTTGCTGACGCTGGTGGATGCTTTTGATCAGAAAGGCGCTGGAACGGACGCGCTCCTCAATGTAGTCCTTGACGTCCTTCTTGGTGGAGATGTCGTGCATCAGGGAGCGGTAGTGCTTGCTGATGCGAAGGCGTGGAAGATCGTCGTCGTTCATGATGACCAGATAGCGTCCATCCACACGTTGGACAACAACCTCCGGCGTGATGTAGGTGGAGACATCCAGGCTGTAGGCCCGTCCCGGTTTAGGTTCCAGGGTGGCGATGAATGTGGCGGCGGCCTCGACCTCCTCAACGGGAACCTTGAGGGTCCGGGCGATGTCCTGCATTTTGCGGGCGGCCAGGCGGTCCAGCTGGCTTTCCACAATTCTACCGGCGAGGCTGTCGGACTTGCCGAGGCGTTCCAGTTGTATTTGCAGGCAATCGCGCAGATCGCGGGCCCCTACGCCGGGCGGATCAAAGTCATGAATGACGGCGAGGAGATCCTGCAGGTGATGGGTATCGGCTCCGGAGGTGGATGCCAGTTCTTCGACAGGCGTGGTCAGGTAACCATCGTCATTGATGCTTCCGATAATCACTTCGCCCAAGGCGAGGTCAGCGTCGCTGATCTCGGCAAGGGAGAGTTGTTTCAGGAGGTGTTCCTGAAGGGACTCTCCCTGGGTGATGGAATCCATCATGTAATTGCGCTTCTCGGTGGCATCAGAGGAGTAGGGGCGTCCTTCCTTTTCCTGGAAGAAATAGTCGCGCCATTCGTCGTCCAGACGCGAGAGGATCTCGAATTCCTTGCGGAAATCGAGGGCCTTCTGGTCCTCCGATGGGGATACGCCCTGTTCCAGTTCGATCTGGGTTGTTTCAGGGGGGGTCTCCTCCAAGGTCGGGTTGCTGTCCATTTCGGCACGGATCATGGCGCGCAATTCGAGGACGGGGGCTTGCAGCATTTCCAGAGACTGGCGCAACTGGGGCGCCAGCACCATGTGGAGGCGTTGTTCCTGCGAAAGTTGAAGTGACTGAGACGACATGGCGGTGATTTCCTCTTGCAATGGCAACTATAGCGGTGGGCAGGGATGGTCTCAAGGAGAAACCGGAGTGGCTACCGAGCGAGCCGGAACGGGGGTAAGTCCGATACGCGGCTCTGCCTCCACAGGGGGAAGTCCGTAGGAGGCGGTGTGCCTGTGTATCAGGGGAGCCAGCGGAGGCGGTAGAAGCGTTGGACGGTGTTGGTTGCGTCCGGGTCCGTTAGGTCCAGAATTCCCGCCCCATTGAGGAAGGGGAAGAGGGGCGACCAGGTTGACAGGTCATCTGAAACGTCCAGGGAATAGTTGGCGCCGGGGTCGGAGTTGATGGTGAGGGTGGGCGACTGGTCAGGATGAATCGCGATGCCGAGGAACTCCATGACGAGCGGGGGGCTCAGGACCGTCAGGGTGGCAGTGCGGCTGAGAGCGCCCACAGTGTTTCTGACGAGAACCCCATAGGTTCCGGCGTCGGAGGGTTGCACCTCGGTCATGGTCAGTGTGCTATTGGTGGCGGCCTCGACATTCAGATTGTTGTGCTGCCACTGGTAGGCAAGGTTCGATCCGGTGGCAGTGACCGAAAGTTCGACCGTGTCGCCCCGGAGCACGGTGGGGCTGTAAGGGCCGCTGATGATGGTCGGCGGGTCGATGATCGAGACCTGCGCAACG
The DNA here is from genome assembly GCA_044344495.1 of Kiritimatiellia bacterium. Taxonomy (GTDB): domain Bacteria; phylum Verrucomicrobiota; class Kiritimatiellia; order CAIKKV01; family CAITUY01; genus CAZDUS01. Next base: position 4,413 of record JBIJCW010000165.1, read on the forward strand.
CCGCTGGTGATGGTGTTTGGTCCGGTGATGATCACGGAATAGAGACCGCCGTCGGTGGGGGCCACCCCGCTGATTGTCAAGGTGGCGCCCGTCGCGCCGCTGATGTTGCCGCCATCAACCAGATTGGTGGTATCCTTTCGCCATTCAAAGGAAAAGGGGGCTGTTCCGCCCGGGGTGGCTGTGAATACGAGATTGGTTCCTGAAGCCACGTCAAGGGTTGCCGGCGTTGCCGTGAGGTGAATGTAATTGTCGACACCGTAGAGTTCCAGTCGTCCGTTGTTGGCGGAGGTCACCAGGAACCGGTTGAAGGGATCCATGGTGGCGGCCGCCGGAAGATTCAGATCGCCCGCGCCGAGTCCGAAGTTTCCGATGGAGCCGAGAGATGTTCCCGCGGCGGCGTTGTAGACGGTCACGATGGCGTTGAACGAGTCCGCCACATAGAGACGTCCACTGTTGTCGAGCAACAATCCCTGGCGGCGCCCTGTGGGTGCAGGGTCTGTTCCCGCCTTGAAGTTCATCTGGCGAAGATAGGCGCCGTTGCG
>JBIJCW010000166.1:0-4876 GCA_044344495.1 Kiritimatiellia bacterium
CCAGGACGGAACCGGCAACACCGTGGTGGCCAGACCGCCGTTGCACATTTTTAGCGTCACCGTCGGAGCCGTGTCATACATCACTTCCGTCACCGGCAGACTGAACACCATTCCACTCGCCGCATACCCATCGAACGCATAGTACACCCACGTCGCATTGGTCCGCCCGGCAATGACCGCCGTATAGACCTGATCCCCCGCCACCCCATCACCCGACACCCCCGCGTCATTCATCAACCGGTTCGTCGTCACCCCGTCAATCACCGTCCGACACACCACCTGCGTCGGCAACGTCTGCGCCACCACCGCCACCGTCACCGTGAACGCCTGCAGCACGGCCGGCGCGGCAGGCATCACCTGCGGATTGAAAAACCCTCCAGCAGGCGCCACCCCCGGCGATCCGCCCGGAGGCCCCACAAACCAATTGGACACCGTGTTCGCCGCATTGGTCGCCACCAATCGCTCCAGCGACGGCCCGTTCCCGTCCGGCGCCGTCGGCCAGGGCGCCGAGTCCAGATAGTCCACCCGATCAACCAGAATCTGCGGCACAAACCCGTTGGTCTCGGGGACCCCCGGCTTGTAAAGCCGCACACTTTCCCCCGCATTGTCCAACACCCCCGTCCACGCCCCGTACACCGGAATGTTGGTCGGCACATTGTACGTCGCCCGGAAGACCGTCAGGTTGGTTGCACCCGTCACCAGCATCCTGCTGCCCGCCGCCATCGTCACGTTGGTCGGGAACGTATAGTCCACCGCCGACGCCAGCTTCCAGGTGTTCGAGGGCTCCGCCACATCGTACAACTTGACCGCGTTGGTCGTAATGTTCAGCAACTCCACATACTCTTCGTTGGGATTGTCACTCGCCGGGTGATACATGATCTCGCTGATCACCACGGGCCCCACCTTGGCCACCCCGTTCGACGCCCCCAGCGTGTTGGTAACCATGAACGTGAACCCGCCCCACCCGTCCGGCGACCGCCCGAAGGACACCCCATTTTCCGAGGCGCCAAACTTCACATAGTCCGCAAACCGGACCAGGTTCGATGACGTGAGGTACAGCGTCTCACCCAGTTCGCTTAACGCAAACCGGTTGCTGGCGGCCGCCGCGGGATTATCGAACTGGTTGGTCGTCAACACCAGGAACCCGCCCGGCTGAATGGCGGCCGTGTTGGTGATCCTGTACTTGCTCCTCTGCACCGCATCATCACTGACATACCATCCCAGCACCGACAACGCCTGCGTCGAGGTATTCAACAGTTCAATCGAGTCCACCTGCGAAAAATCAGTATGCGCCAGGAGTTCGTTGACGACCACCGTGGGCGTCCATACCGTACCCGCCCGGCCTGGAGTCCCCAGGAACGCATCGCTGAACGACCAACTGGTCGCCGCATCGGGATTCCCATTCGTGTCCGCCAGCACCAGTGACGCTCCATGCCCGTCCGCCGCTTCCGGCCACAGGAACGTGTCGCCATACGTCACGGAATACAGAATGGTGCCATCACTCTTCTTCAACGTCACCTGTTCGCCCTCGTTGGCCAGTTTGCCGGTATACACTCCCAAGATATTGGTGAGGGCCCCGTACCGATTGGTCATGGAAGCAACGTTACGCACCAGCAGACCATAGGCCCCGGCGGCCAGATTGGTGCCTGTCGGAAACGTGAAGGTGATGCCGGACGAGAAGGTGGCGCCGGAAAGGTTGATCGGCGATGCCGACGTGTTCCTCAGTTCCAGGAATTCAAACTGGTCGTCATCCGCCGCATTGGTTGCCGAAGGCAACGGGTTATACATCAACTCGCTGAAGACAAGGCCCACCGCCTGCCCGTCCGCCGCCGCCATCAGCAACGCCGCCCAAAACCACGCCAGCCCGTTGATCCTCTTTCGCGCCATAGCCACCGCGCCCCTCTCCCTTGCCATTTTACCTGTCCTGTTCGTTGCGGTATTATATTCCCATTGTGGAGTCACATGAAGCGGTATATTTGCGGCCGGGGAACAACCTCTTCGCGGAAACGGTGACTCGCAGCCGTGACTGGCGAACTTCCCCCGTCTTCACGCCATCAGTCCAAGGGCGACATCCTAAGGCATTCCGTAAACGCGGTTTTGAGTTCATCCCTGGAAATACCCCATCCGATCGCCGTGAAGGCCGTCCTGGCCAAACCGGCAACCACCGCCTTCTGCGAGATGCGTCCATTGATGACTTCCACGAAAATCGCCTCCCCTCCCACCGGACAAAGATTGCCCTTCAATCGCAACAATCGCCCTTCCAACCCGGCGACCGTCGTCTTGAAATGATCGAGGTCCACACAGCAAGGATCGTCAATGGATACCGCCACCAACCCCTCCGGCGGCCGCTGCAACGCCTGTCCCTCCCTCGGCAAAGCGCGCAGACTGTTCAGGAAAGAATCCGAAATGCACGCAAACGACGTCTCAACCCGCGGCGCCTCCCGGTTGAGACCATCCAGCACCCCGTGTAACACCGCCAGATCCCCGGCCGTCACCAAGTCGCTCTTGTTGATCACCAACCCATCCGCCCATTGCACCTGCCGCACCGCCGTCCGCAAAAAGGCCGCAACCTGGGTAAAGGACAGGGCATCCACCAGACAAACATTCGCCTGCAAGGTGAACGTCGCCGCCAAATGCGGTTCGCCCAGCAACTCGCTCAAATCACAGGGATCCGCCACCCCTGTCGCTTCGACGATCACCAGATCCGGCTTCACCTCGCGGGCAATCTTATCCAGAGTCTTGAGAAAATCCGTCTTGATGCAGATACAGAACACACTGCCTCGGTTGAGTTCGTACAGCGGATGCGATCCCGACGCCACCAGTTTGCCATCCACGCCCAGTGGGCCAAACTCATTGATAATCAAAGCAATTCGCCGACTCCGCACACCCGGCAACCCCAGCAGATGATTCAACAACGTCGTCTTGCCTGCCCCCAGATACCCCGTCAGCAGAATCACCGGAATAAGCGCCCGCGACGAACCGCCTCCACAACCTTCCTGCTGGTGTCCGGGACCCATCACGACCTCACACGTCCTTGATCCATTCCTTGATGATGGCCGCCTCCGGCACCTCACGCGTACTCTTGATCTGGTACCGCGCCATTACCACCGCCGGCAACATGGAACGGGCAATGCCGTAAGAATGAATCCGATTGATGTCCGTGACCTCCACAATCTCGATGTCCGCACCAAGTTCCATGATCGCCCGCTTCGCATTCGAACGGAGCCTCGCACAGACCTCGCCTCCATCCCCCAGGATGTAGAGCGTTGCCCGGCGCTGCTGAATCATCAACCGCAACTTGGCGTTGATCCGCTTCTGAAGCGCGGCAATCAACTCGTCACGCGCCGGTATCCGCGACACAAACGTGATCTCACCATCAATACAGATCGTCGGCACGTTGCGAACCATCAGCGAGGTCATGAACACCAGAGATTCCCGCTGCTTGATCTTGTGCTCGCGCCATTCCACAATCCCCTCAAATTCGGGCGCCACCCTCCTGACGGCCTCCACCATGTACTGGCACGGCGCGCAGGCTTCCGAATCCAGCGTGATGATATCCACGATCACCTTGTCACTGGCGCCATACTCACTCAAATCCAGCAAATCGGCGGCGACTTTGGACGTCCCCTTGGCCTTCAACACTTCACGTTCGTAGGGATCGGTAACCATCCGCGTGACCGCCTCAATATTGGCAGGCGGCACCCCGTACGGCAGATCGCAACCGGGCGCCAGGATGAATCCCGCCGACCCACTGCCAATGTCCATACACGCCAGCGCGTTCATCTGCGCATCCTCCGGCGTGCCCAACAGCAGTACCGAGGTCAACTGCAGATTGCCACCAAAACTGATGCCACGGGGCACACAGATATCGCGGATGTAATCGAGCGGAATGTTCTCATCAATGGAAATATTGTGCGCTCGACACTCGCACATGGCCTCAATATTCTGCTGCGCATGCCCGCAGACAAAGAAGGACCCGTACCCCTTGCGTTCCCGGATGTCATCGAAAATCGCCGTCACATAGGGCAAAACGAATTCCCGGAACTGGTCCGGCCCAATCTGACTGGTCATCGGATCAACCACCGCCACGATGTCGCACCCCGCATCCAGAAACCCTGCCGCCATGGCCTTCCCGACACCGGCACAATAGTCCATCAACCGCTGCACCTCAGCCGGTTCATCAAACATCTTCATGAAGATATCCGTGCCCAATAAATGCAACGCCAGCGTGAAGGGACCCGTGATCAACCCATAGAGCGCCACATCAGGATTGGCCGCGCGCAACCGCCGGGCCGTCCTCATCACCAACGGAATACGGGCGGCATTCATGTCAATGGGCTTGAGATCCTTCAAGGCCACACCCTGCATCAATACATGCCCCGCCACCGACGGCGGATTCTCATCAGCCCAAACCAACTCACACCCCAAGGCTTCAGCCTCAATCTGTAGATCGAAACTCACCGGAATTCCATCCGGATGATACCGATGGATCGCGGCCTGTATGCCCTCAACCATGAACTCTTCTGATTGCAGAAACTCCCGCGCCGTCTTGCCAATCAACGCGCCCGCATGGCACCCCACAAACGGAACCCACGGAACCCGGTCCGTTTTCTGATTCAGCAATGCCGCCACCACCCGCTCTTTCGCCTTCATTGTCTTCCTTTCCTGTCGCAGACCGACGATTTCACCAAAAGTGAATGTCGCCAAAATAGGCAGGGGAAAGTAACAAACCAGTCGCTCCCTTATTGCACGAAGCGGCATATTCATTGCAAAAGAAGGCAAGCCGTCGCGGGCCGACCCGGCGGCGTCTCAACGCACCCTTTGCTCGTTCCCAAGGGTCACCCCGAAGTCGCGGGCACTTGAAACCGGAGATCAG
>JBIJCW010000028.1:0-16259 GCA_044344495.1 Kiritimatiellia bacterium
GGCGACGAGTTTCCCGTTATCGATGAGTCCGATCCGACCGCAGAACTCGGCCTCGTCCAGGAAGTGAGTGGTGACGAGGATGGTGACGCCATGTGCGGCCATATCCTGGATGACGTCCCAGAACAGGCGGCGCGCGATGGGGTCTACGCCGCTGGTGGGTTCATCGAGGAACAGGATGGGGGGTTGGTGGAGCAATGCACAACCCAGGGCGAGGCGTTGCTGGACTGCGCCGGACAGGTTGCCGGTGAGGGTGCCTTCCATGCCTTCGAGGCCTGCCAGGTGCAGGGCGGATTGCATCCGTCCGGCAAGGGTCGGGCCTGTCAATCCGTAGACACCACCGAAGAAGCGGATGTTCTCGGCGACAGTCAGGTCCCTGTAAAGGCTGAAGCGTTGGGACATGTAGCCGATGGATTGTCGAACCCGTTCGGGTTCGCGGTTGATGTCGAATCCGCCCACGCGGGCGGTCCCTGCGGTGGAGGAAAGGATACCGCACAGCATGCGGATGGTGGTGGATTTGCCGGCGCCGTTGGGGCCGAGGAAACCAAAGATCTCGCCTCTGTCTATGGTGAGGGTGAGCCGGTCCACGGCCGTGAAGCGGCCAAACCGCTTGGTCAGCGCCGTCATTTCAATCATGGGTTCAATGGTGGGCATTAAACGTTTCCTGCGTCAGAAGCCCGAGGGCGTACTGGTGGAGGGTGTCGGCCAGGACGGCATCCGCTTCGCTGGTGATGCGTTGGTAAGTGGCGTCGGTCAGTTTGGCCTGGGCGTCGAGTAGTTCCGAGTGGCGCGCAAGGCCGTTGGTCCAGAGGTCGGTGGTCACCTTTAGGTTCCGGCGAGCGCTGGCTTCGGCATGGAGCGCGGTGTCGACCCTGGAGAGGGAATGACGGAGGGAGAGGAGTGTTTCTTCGACCTGGGCTTGCACGCCTTCCTGGGCGTCCTGGAGGCGCAGGCGGGCCAGGCGGGCGCGGCTGCGCATCTCGCTTGTGCGGGCGCGGGTGAGGCCGCCATCAAACAGGGACCATGAGGCGGTGGCGCCGATGAAGGCGTCGTCCTTCCACTCGTCGGTTGGCGGGAAATCGCGGGTATTGGGGTTGCCTTGTTCGTAGCGGGCCACGAGGGAGATTTGCGGGGATGAACCGGCTTGCTCCGCCCTGACCCGGGCCTCGATGGCGGTGGCTTCCCGTTCCAGGGCGACCAGTTCCTGGCGATTGGTACGGGCGAGGGCCAGGGCATCGTCGAGGGGGATCAATGGAGTGGCGGGGGTGATGGGTTTTGACGGGGAAGCCTCCGGCGGCAGGGAGGCGCCGATCCGGCGGCCGAGGGTGATTCGCGCGGTGTCGGTCTGGTGGCGGGCATCGGCGAGTTGGAGGCGGGTCCGGTCGAGGAGGACCTCGGCGGCGAGCAAGTCGCTGTCCAGGGCCAGGCCGGCCGATTGTTTGCGTTGCACATCGAGGGACTGCGCCCCGGTTCGGCGCACCGCATCCTCCAGGGATTCGGCCAGGTAGAAGGCCTTGCTCCACTGCCAGTAGGCGTTTACCGTGTTCAGGATGGTGTCGGCAGCGGTTGCGATTTCGGTGGCACGCGCCGCGGCTTCATCCAGTCGTGCGCCCCGCCGGCGCGCGGTGATACGTCCACCGGTGAACAGGGGTTGGGTGGCGTCGATGGCGGCGGAATACTGGTCGTCGATTACCGGAAGGGTAACGCCGGGGCCCAGCGGGCGATTCTCCAGCCCTTCGAAATGCAGGCCCTGCGCGCGTGCATCGACCCGGAGAGAGCCTTCGGCATTGGCCTGGACCCGGTGAGCGGTGGCGGTGCGGACCTCCTCTTCCTTCATCTTGAGTGACGGACTGTGCCGGAGGGCCTGGTTGACCACGGTGCCGACGGTAACGGTATTCGTGGCGGTGGTGTTGGTGGCGGCGAAGGTTGCAGGGTTGATCAGCAGGGAGAACGACAGGAGCGGGAGCAGCAGTGTTTTCATGGTAGTTCTCCGGGAGTGGGGTTGCTCATCAGTGCGACAAAGACATCCTCAAGGGAGGGAGTGACCGGCTCGAACCGGATGCCGGTCAATCCCTTTTGGGCGAGCCATTCCGTTGCTTGTGTGATTTCGGCTGGGCCCCGGGTGGCGTGGAAACGGAGCCGGTCGCCGTAACGGACAAGGGCGGTGGGCGGCCACTTTAACAGGAGGGCGCGGTAGATGGAATCCAGGGGTTCGCCGAGCACGGCGTGCATGCCGCCGGGAAGACTTCTGCGGATTTCGTCGGGGGTGCCGGTCTGGACCAGGGTTCCCTTGTGCATCAGGCCGACCCGGTGACACCGTTCCGCTTCGTCCAGGTAGGGGGTGGTCATGACGATGGTGATTCCCTGGGCGAGGATACTGCTGAGAATGGTCCAGAATTCACCGCGCGATACGGGGTCGACCCCGGTTGAGGGTTCGTCGAGGAAGAGCAGGTCGGGGGTGTGGATGAGAGCGCAGGCGAGGGCCAGTTTCTTCTTCATGCCGCCGGAGAGGGCCTGGGCGGGCCGCTGTCGGAACGGGGTAAGGCGTGTGAAGGCCAGCAACTCGTTCCGGCGCTGGTGGTAGCCGGGTACGCCATGCATATCGGCGAAAAACTCGATGTTCTCGTCCACTGTAAGGTCGCCGTAGAGGGTAAACGCCTGTGAGAGGTAGCCGATATGGGCCTTAATGGCTTCGGCCTCGCGGCGCAGGTCATACCCGAGAATGCTGCCGGAGCCAGAGGAGGGGTTGAGGATGGCGCAGAGGAGACGGATGACGGTGCTCTTGCCGGCGCCGTCCGGACCGACCAATCCGAAGAACTCACCGCGGGGCACGGTAAGGGTCAGCGACCGTACGGCGTCGATCCGGTCAAAGGATCTTCCAAGATCGCGAGTCTCTATGGCGATATCCTGGGGCATGGTTGTACCTCGGGCGAACCGAAGGATCGTCAACGCCCGGCGTTGACCGCCGATGGGGAGGCTTTCAGATATCCGTCGGCTGGCATACCCGGTTTGAACAGGCCCTGCGGGTTTGGGAGTGTGATCTTGATGCGATACACCAGTTTGGTGCGTTCGTCGGGGGTCTGGATGTTGCGTGGGGTGAACTCGGCTTCGGGGGAGATAAAGGTGACGGTTCCCTCGTAACGCCTGGCATCGCCATCAATGGCGACGTAGGCCTTCTGTCCGAGTCTGACATCGCGCAGGCGGGGCTCCGGGATGTACAGCGAGAGCCAGACCTCATCCAGGCGCGACAGGGTGACCAGGGGGGTTCCGGGGGCGACGACCTCGCCGGGTTCAGCGCTCCGGGTGGTGACAATGCCATCGGATGGGGCCGCTACCACGCAGTCGCGGAGGAGTTTTTCGGCTTGTGCCAGGCGGGCCTGCGCGAGAGCGACGGCCGCCTGGGCGGCGCGGATTTCCTGTTCGCGGTTTCCTTTGATGAGCCGGTTCAGTTGCTGTTCGGCGGCGGCGGTGGTGGCGGCGGTGCGTTCCGCGCTGGCCTTGGCGTCATCCATCTGTTTGGCGGTGGCGCTGCCGGCGGCAAAGACATCGCCAATGCGCTTCAGGTCGGATGTTGCGGAATCCGACATGGCCCTGGCTTCGCGGAGTTGCTCTCGTGCGCGCTGGACATCCTCCTCGCGGCTGCCGGCCAGCAGGAGGTCCAGTTGGGCCTGGGCCTGGGCGAGTGCGGCGGCGGTCTCGTCGCGGCGGAGGGCGAAGGTGTTGGTGTCGATTCGGGCGATGATCTGGCCGGCTTGGAGGCGATCGCCTTCCTGCACGAGCAGATGGTTGATTCGCCCGCCGACTTCGGGCGCGACGCGCACCTGGGTGCACTCCATGGTGCCCGAGCCGTCGGGGGGGGCAACGCGGTGACAGCCGGCGGCGCCAAGCAGCGCGATCAGGCCGAGGAGCCAGCGATTCAGGGTCGTGTTCATAGGGAGCCAGGTTTCTCGTGATCCATCAGCGGGCCGCCCATGATGGCGGCGCCGCCATCGACGGCGAGAATCTGGCCTGTGATTTTCCGGGCACGGGGTCCCAGCAGGAAGGCCACGGCATCGGCCACGGCCTGTTTGTCATTTTCGGGGTCCCAGGGGATCGGGCTGGAGTTCATCCAGAGGGACCCGATGTGTTCGAAGTCCGGGATCTTGCTTGCCGCCGTGGTGATGACGGGGCCGGAGGAGACGGCATTGACGCGGATCAGGTCGCGGCCGTGGCGGCGTGCCAGGGCGCGGACCAGGGCCTCCAGTGCGGCCTTGTGGACGCCCATCCAATTATAGAGCGGATAGACATGGTGGGTGTCGAAGGAGAGCGCCACCACGGATCCGCCGTCCTTCATGCGGGGGGCGGCGTAGCGGGTGACGGTGGCGAGTGAGGCGCAACTGATCTGGTAGGACTTGACGACGTCGGTCATGGATCCGGTGTGAAACTCGTTGCCCATGCAGGTCTTGGGGTTGGCGTAGGCAATGGAGTGGACGACGCCGGCCAGGGGGCCGAGGCCTTCAAAGAGGGACTGGACCTGTTCCTCGTCGGACACGTCGCAGAATCGCAATTCCAAGGCGGCTTTCTCCGCGTCGGTCAGCAGTTTGCTGGCGATCAGGTAGCGTTTCCTGATGACTTCATTCTGGACGGAATAGATGACCTTTCCGCCGAGTTGTTCGATGGTTTTGCCGATGTAGTAGGCGATGGAGAGGGGATCCAGAAGTCCCATGACGAGATAAGTTTTTCCAGCTTCGATCATAACAGCGTTCCTTTCGTGCAAGACGCAAAGCAGGGTAGCAACATCGCGGGGGCGCGCCAAGCAATACCCTGTGGGAGGTAAGCGCTTGACGGCGGGTGGGAACGATGGGAAAAGGGACCGCGTGAAAACATTGATCCATGGATTATCGCAGGCCGAAGTGACCGACTGGTGCCTGGCGGCGGGCGAGAAAGCCTACCGGGCCAGCCAGTTGTGGAATTGGCTGTATGTGAAACGGGTTCCCTCATGGGATGAGATGAAGAACCTTTCGGTTGCGTTTCGCGAGCGGCTGGCCGAAACGTTTGAGATCGAGCCGGCGAAGGTGCTGACGGTGGAGGGGCAGGCGCCGGAGACGCGCAAGATCCTGGTGGGGTTGAGGGATGGCGACTGTGTGGAGGAGGTCCTGATTCCCGCGCGGGAGCGGCGGACATTGTGTGTTTCCAGCCAGGTGGGGTGCCGGTTTGCCTGCGCCTTTTGCGCCAGCGGGCAGGGCGGATTTGCGCGGAATCTGGAGCCGGGTGAGATCGTGGGGCAGGTTCTGTTGGGGAGCAGGGAATACGGGGACCGGCCGACCAATATCGTGTACATGGGGATGGGTGAGCCTTTCGACAATTACGAGGCCGTATTGAAATCCATTCGCATCATCAATGACGGGCAGGGGATCAATATTGGGGCGCGGCATATCACGATTAGTACCAGCGGGGTGATCCCGGGGATTGAACGGATGGCCGGAGAGGGATTCCAGGTGGAGTTGTCGGTGTCGCTGCATGCGCCGGATGATGTCTTGCGCGACCGGTTGATGCCGGTGAACCGGAAATATCCGATTGCCAAACTGATGGAAGCCTGTGCCCGGTATGTGGCGGCGACGAAGCGGATCATCACGTTTGAGTATACCTTGATCAGGGGTGTCAACGATTCGCGGGAGCAGGCGAATGCACTGGCCAAGCTGGCCCGGCAGTTGCCGTCGAAGATCAATCTGATTCCCCTGAGTCCGGTCGATGGATTTGAAGGCTTGCCCCCCGCGGAGGGGACGATCGAGATGTTTATTGATGTGCTGGCCAAGGCAGGGGTGACCTCCATGGTTCGGGCCTCCAAGGGGGTGAACATCAGTGCGGCGTGCGGGCAGTTGCGGCGGCGGCGGGTGGGGTAACGGGGGAGCGGGGGCGTGAAGCGTGAATGGTCAAAGGTGAATGGTGGTGAGCGTGTGAACTTGCGGACAGCAATCAATTCGAGAGATGTGGCGGCGGTGATTATCCGGCGCTGGATGGAGAAGGGGGAGTTTCCGGACCGGTTGATGGGTGGGGTGACCAAGGACCGTGGGTTTGTGACCGAACTTGTCTATGGGGCGGTCAAATGGAAGCGGCAACTGGAATGGGCGGTGAAGCGGTGTGCCCGGAGTTTGCCGCCGTTGCCCCTGCGGGCGCACCTGATGGTCGGACTTTACCAAGTGTTGGACCTGGAGGAGGTTGAGTCCTATGCCGCGGTCAACGAGACGGTTGACGCCGTGAAGGCGCATTTCGAGCAGAATCAGGCGGATTTTGTGAATGCGGTATTGCGGCGGGCGGTGCGTGAAAAAGCTGATTTGCTGGCGGAACTGCAGGCGGAACCCGTGGGAGTGCGGACTTCGCATCCGGAACTGCTGGTGTCGAGGTGGACGGCCACGTTTGGGGCGGAGCAGGCGCTGGCGTTGTGCGAATGGAACAACCGGCCGGCGCAGGTGGTGGTGCGGATCAATCCATCGCGGATCCAGATGGATGATTTCCTGGACCGGCTGGCCTCATCGGGGATCCGGGGGGAAGCGCATGCGTTCTGTCCGGATCAGTTTGTGACCTTGCCGCGAGGGGTGGCGCCGGCCAGGGTGCCTGGGTATGAGGATGGCTGGTTCAGTGTGCAGGATCCCTCGACGTACATGGCGGTACAGTTGCTGGCTCCGCAGGCGCATGAGCGGGTGTTGGATGCCTGTGCGGCGCCCGGCGGAAAGTTGATGGCGATGGCGGAGATGATGGGGGGTGGCGAGACGTTGGTGGCCATGGATGTGCACGCTGAGCGGCTGGAAATGCTGAAGGAAAACATCGATCGCCTGGCGTTGAGGGGGGTGGAGGTGGTGAAAGGGGATGTGGCGATGGCGGGCGGGGTTCCGGAACTGGCGGGGCGGACTTTTGACGCCATCCTGCTGGATGTGCCCTGCACGAATACGGGGGTGTTGCGGCGGCGGGCGGATGCGCGATGGAGATTTTCGGTGGAAAGCAGGTATGCGATCCTGGAGGCGGCGTCGACGTTGGTCCGGAGCGGCGGGCGGTTGGTGTACAGCACCTGCAGTCTTGAGCCCGAGGAGGGTGAGCTTCTGGTGAGTGGGTGGCTGGCGACCCATCCCGCATTCGAGCTGGCGAAGCAGCGCAAGTTGTTTCCGCCGGTGGATGGTGTGGATGGTGCCTATGCGGCGCTGCTGGTCAAGCGGTGAGGACAGGTTGCATGTAACTTGCAGCGTTTGCCTCCACCGGGGCAAGTCCCGTGGGCGGCTGATGTCATGTTGTCAAAACCCGGAGATGCGCCCCTTTGGCCTGACATATGAAAAGCTCGATTCCGGTTTGGGTTGCGTTATGATGCGCGGGGTCTATGGAGAAGGAGCGGGGAGCGGGGAGTGGAATCTGGAAATGAGACAGGAAGGCGATGCGTGTGAACATTTATCCGGCGATTGATCTTAAGGGCGGTCAGTGCGTGCGGTTGCGGCAGGGACGGGCGGATGCGGTGAGTGTGTATTCATCGGATCCTGTGTCCATGGCGCGGCGATGGGCTGATGAGGGCGGCGATTGGCTGCATGTGGTGGATCTGGATGGTGCATTCAACGGGCACCCGGTGCATCAGCGGGAGGTGGCGGCGATGGTGGCGGCGATTGGAATTCCGGTGGAGGTGGGGGGCGGGATCCGGACGGACGGGGATATCCGGCAGATGCTGGCGACAGGGGTGCGACGGGTGATTCTTGGAACCCGCGCTTGCGCCGCGCCGGAAACGCTGGGGGCCTTGGTCAAGGAATTCGGCGATGCCGTGGCGGTGGGCATTGACGCCCGGAACGGCAAGGTGCAGGTAAAGGGTTGGGTGGAGACGACGGACGTCACGGCGGTGGAATTGGCGAGGCGGGTGTCGGGGCTGGGGGTGCGCACCATTATCTACACGGATACAGCCACGGACGGGATGTTGACGGGGCCGAACCTTGATGGGGTAAGGGTCTTGTGCGGCGCGGTTGAATGCGATGTGATTGCCTCCGGCGGGATTTCCTGCGTGGACGATGTGGCGCGTCTCAAGGCGTTGAAATTATCGAATCTGGCAGGGGTGATTGTGGGCAAGGCGTTATACGAAGGAGCGGTGACCATGGCGGGACTCAAGCAGATCGTTTCGGGGAGGGATTCCGAATGATGCTCGATACCCGGAATTCACGATTGGAAAACGGCCTGCGAGTGGTGACGGCCTCCATGCCGCATGTGGAGAGCGTGTCGATGGGGATCTGGGTCAAGGCGGGAGGGCGGTATGAGCCGGCGGCTTGGTCGGGAGCCAGCCACTTTATTGAGCACCTTTTGTTCAAGGGGACAAAGCGACGGAGCGCGCGCGATATCTCGCAGGCGATCGAGGGGCGCGGCGGGGATATCAATGCCTTTACCCAGGAGGAGAATACCTGCTACTACGCACGGGTGGCGGCGGAACATACCTGGGAAGCCATGGATGTGTTGACCGATATGTACGTGAACGCCCGGTTTGCGGCGGCGGATGTGGCCAAGGAACGGGGCGTTGTGATTGAGGAGATCCTGATGTACCGGGATCAACCGCAACATCAGGTTGAGGAAATCCTGGGTGAATTGTTGTGGAAGGATCATGCCCTGGGGCGGCCGTTGACGGGCAGTCCGGAGACGGTGAAGGCGCTGGGGCGAAAGGAACTGCTGGCGTACAAGGCGCGGCATTATCTTCCGCGCAACACGGTGGTGGCAGTGGCGGGGAAGGTGGATCATGAATCCTGCGTTGAGTGTGTCAAGGCGTTGATGGGGGATGGAGAGACGGCGCCCAAGCGGGCGTTTGCACCGGTGACGGGGGCTGTCACGCAGGGACGAATGAAGTTGGAGGAGAAGGACGTTGAACAGTCGCATGTGGCCATGGGTTTCCGTGGATTCGGGCGCCATGACCGGCGCCGATACGCACTGAAACTGCTCAGTGTGATTCTCGGGGAGAACATGAGTTCGCGGCTGTTTCAGGTTGTCCGGGAGCAGCATGGGCTGGCCTATGCGATCCAGTCGGCCGTGCATATGTTTCATGATACAGGTGCTTTTGTGATCTCGGCAGGGTTGGATCGGGACCGTCTGGATGCGGCCATGGGGCTGGTGATGAAGGAACTGGGCCGGATCAAGGAGACGCAGGTCGGAAAAGCGGAACTGGGCCGCGCCCGTGACTACGCGGTTGGACAGATCCGGATGGGCTTGGAAAGCACCAGTAGTCAGATGATGTGGGTGGGCGAACATTTCATGTCGTATGGGTATCTGATTACGCCGGAGGAGATCATTGCCTCGTTGATGGCGGTGACGCCCGCGGAGATCTGCGCGGTGGCGGGCGCCTTGCTGAAGCCGGGTCGATCAAGTGTGGCCATGGTGACGCCGGGTGCGACCAAGGCACTGGAGCATGATGTTGCAAGACGGATACGAGGGTTGGGGTGAGGGGGGTGAATGGCTGATCGTGAATGGGAAAAGGTTCGGGGGGTGAGGCGGAAGGTCGGCAAGAGGAAGCGGGGAGGGGGAAGGAAGAGGGAAAGTGGCGAAAAACGCGAAAGGGGCGGGATGAGCTTGCGCAATAAGACTGTATTGGTAACCGGGGGGGCGGTTCGTATTGGCAAGGCGATTTGCGAGGCGTTGGCAGACGAAGGGTGCCATGTGGTGGTGCACTGTCATCGTTCCAGCAAGGCCGCAGAACGCTTGGTGACGCAATTGAAACGACGGGGTGTCCAGGCCTGGGTGGTGGGGCAGGAACTGTGGAGCGAGTCCTCTTGCGAGAGTCTGGTTCAGGCTGCGTTTAAAGTGGCCGGGCGGGTGGATGTGCTGGTGAATAATGCGGCGATTTTCCACAAGGTCCGGTTGGCGGAAACGACGGAAAGTGAACTCGTGCAGGAGTTCACTGTGAATTGTTTTGTTCCCGTAATGTTGACGCGAAGTTTTGCCCTGCGTGCGCGCCGGGGATGCGTGGTGAATTTACTGGATCGTCGGATCAAGGCCGATGATAAGGAGTGCCTGGCCTACTCGTTGAGTAAGAAGGCCCTGGCGGCGTTTACCGAGGAAGCCGCCCTGGCCTTGGCGCCGAAGATCAGGGTCAATGCCGTGGCGCCGGGGCCCGTTCTGCCTCCGCCCGGTACGGGGATGAGCGTATTGCATGACCGGGCCGGGCGTATTCCCCTTGGGCGACGGGTCACGCCGCGGGAAGTGGCGGGGGGCGTGGTGGCGTTGATCGCGATGGAATCCGTGACCGGGCAGATTCTCTTTGTGGATGGCGGGCAGCATCTGTTGGGGAATGGCGTCTGAAGGCGATGGCAAATGGTTCATGGTTGATGGGGAATGGTGCCGTATGAAGCAGTGTCACTTGGTGGGTGTGGCCGGGGTGGGGATGAATGCGTTGGCGCAGGCATTGCAGGGCACGGGATGGTCAGTGAGCGGCTCGGATCGCTTTGAGGATCAGGGACAGGATATCGACGTCATCCGGAAACTGAAGGGTGCCGGCATCCGGTTCCATAAGCAGGATGGCAGTGGTGTGACGCAGGGCATGGGTGCGGTGGTGGTCAGCACTGCCATTGAGAAGGATAATCCCGATTTGGTGGCGGCCAATGCGTTGGGGGTGCCGGTGCGGCACCGGTCAGAGATGCTGGCCGAGGTGGTCAGGGGGCGCCGTACCGTGGCCATTGCGGGAACGTCGGGAAAAACCACGGTGACCGGCATGGTCGGTTGGATCCTGGAACAACTGGGGGGCGATCCCCTTGTGGTTAACGGCGGGGCGCTGGTGAACTGGGCGGATGAGACCCGTGTGGGCAATGTGCGGCTGGGGAAGTCGGAGATCAGCGTGATTGAGGCGGATGAGAGCGACCGGTCGCTGTTGAACTTCGAGCCGGAGTGGGGGTTGATCACCAATGCGTCGGCGGATCATTTTGATCTGGCCGAGACGATGGCGCTGTTTGAGACGTTTCGTGGCCGGGTGAAGCGTGACTGTGTTCTGGGGTGGGAGTCGGGGGCGGGGTGGAGGACGGCTCGGACGCAGGTGGGCCGGACGGGGACGCGGTTCCGGTACGAGGGGGTGGAGTTTGAACTGCCGTTGTTGGGGGAGCACAATGCGGAGAATGCGATGCAGTCCGCCGAGTTGTGCCGCCGGATGGGGTATGCGTTGCCGGATATCGCGGCGGCCTTGCGTGGGTTCCGTGGGATCCAGCGGCGATTGGAGAAAGTGGGCGAGGCGGGCGGGGTGACTGTGATCGACGAGTATGCGCACAATCCCGCGAAGATTGCCGCCGCCTGGAGGGCCGTGGGGCCCCATCACCGACGCGTGGTGGCATTCTGGCGTCCGCACGGTTTCAAGCCGTTGGCCACGATGTTCAAGGACCTGGTCGACATGTTCGGGAGCGTGTGCCGGAGTGGGGACCGGTTGTATCTGTTGCCTGTGTTCTATGCGGGCGGGTCGGTGAGCCGACAGGCGGATTCGGATGGTCTCGTGATGGCGCTGAAGGAATGCGGGGTTGCGGCGGAATGGGCGGCGGACTACGAGGCGTTGATGTCGGCGATGCTGGGGACGGTGACCGACGGGGATGTGGTTCTGTGCATGGGGGCGCGCGATCCCGGGATTCCGGCGTTTGCCCGGCGGTTGGTTGGACGGTTGGGGGGTGGGCGCGAGTAGAGTGTGTGGCGGCAATCAGGGCGTGGTCGTGACGTCTTCCGCGGGGAGATTATTTTCGGAACGGTGGAAGAGGAAGATAATGCCACCGGGCAGGCCCCAGATGATGAGGAAGACAGCGGGCAGGAGCGCCAGGAGTAAAGCCTTCTCTTGTGACACCAGGAGTGCGGCCCACAAGTGAACGGAGGCTGCTTCCCGGATGCCAAATCCGCCCGGGGTGACGGGGATGGCGGAGATGAGGCCGATCAGCGGGCAGAACATCAAGTAATCCAGGAAGGGCACAGTGAGTCCGAGGGCCTTTCCGACCAGGGCGGCGACCCCGACGAACACTACCTGCAGGGTGATGGAGTAGATGCAAATCTGCGCCAGGAGTCGGGGGTGTTGTCTGCATACATAGAAGGCGTTGTAGACCTTTTCCACAACCGTGGCGAACTTCCCGACCAGGCGGTGCGTGGTCAGGTGTTTCAAAAACGGGAAGGTTTCGAACAGGTGAATGCTGAACGCCATCACACCGCCACCAAGCAATGCGGCGCAGACGTATAATACCGTTTTGGCCACCTTGCTGATCTCCGGGGTTGACATAAAGAAGTCCCAGCGCAGGAGGATCATGAGCGCCACAATGGCGGCCAGGCTTAGCAGTCCGACAATCCGGTCAATGAAGATGCTGGAGACCGCCTCGGTTTTTTTGTGATGAGTTTCCCGTGCGGTGAGATAAGCCTTAACGAGGTCGCCGCCGGTGGGGCCGATCATGAACGAATTAAAGAACAGGCCGATGAAGAAGATGCTGGTGATTCTGGGCCAGGAGAGGCGCATGTCCTGGGCATCCAGAATCAGTTTCCACCGGAGCATGCAGAGAAGCAGAGGGATCAGGGTCAGGAGCAGGGCGGCGGCGAGCCATGGCCACTGACCCGCGCAGTCGCGCAAGGTTTGTCCCAGCTTGTCCACGCCCATTTTCCGGACGAGCCAGACGAGGATGGTCATGGCCAGGCCCAGTCGTACAAGCATGCTGGCGGTTTGGCGCAGGGATTTCATGTTGCCTCCAGAATATCCTTGAGGGTTTGCGGTAAGGGGATTTGCGGCTGCCAACCGGTGGCGGCGACCAGCCGGGTGGTGTCCAGGGCTGGGCAGGTGCTGAACGGCCGATAGAGCGCCGGATCCTGTTCGACACGCGGATTGACGCCGGCCAGCTTGCATAACTGGTCAAGGATGGTGCTGATGGCTGTGGGACGTCCGGAGGCGACGTTGTAGGCGAGAGCGGCTTCGCCGTGTTCCAGAAGGAGGCGGTAGGCGCGGACCACATCGCGGACGTCGGTGAAATCGCACTGGGTTTCCAGGTTGCCGACCCTGATGGCGTTGCTGATTCCCCGGCGGATGTCGCGCACCTGGCGGGCGAAGGCTGGCACGACGAAGTTGGGGGACTGACCGGGGCCGATATGGTTACTGGGTCGGGCGGTCATAACGGCCATGCCATACTGGCGGGCGTAGAAACGGGCGATATCGTCGGCGGCCGCCTTGGTGATCCCGTAGAGGGAATCGGGAGTTAGAGGTTCCTCCTCCTTGATTGGGGTGGGGCGTGGCCGTTGGCCGTAGACCTGGGCACTGGAGGCGACGAGGATGCGTGTTTTCGGCATAGTGGAGCGAAAGGCTTCCAGGAGGTTGGCGGTGCCGGTGATATTCACGCGGATGACGCCGATGGGGTCGGTGTTGGCGGCGGGGACGAAGGCGACGCCAGCCAGATGCAGGCAGGCATCGGGCTCACATTGATGGATGATTTTCCGGAGGACCTCGAGATCGGTCAAGTCGGCGGAAAAGAACCCCTGGCCATCCGAACCCCGGGGAGGAGGCGTCAAGTCCATCGCGAAGGCTGTGTGGCCGCTTGCGGCCGCTTCTGCCATGAAGTGCCTTCCCACAAACCCAGAAGCCCCGGTCACCAGGATTCGCATAGTTATGCCTCGCTCATTGTCGTCCATGCCTCGCGGATAATCTTCAGGCCGGTGACGATGGCCGCGGCCGGAAGGTTGTGCGAAGGTTCAAGGACGCGGAGTATATCACCCTGGGCTGCTTCGCGAAACAAGGTAAAATCGATGTTGCCGGCGGGCGGCATGACGTGGTCCTGACAAGGGGGGATGACGTCATGGATATGCATGCCTGCGAGCCACGGGCGCAGGCGTTTGACCCAGCGGGCATGGCTGGTGAAGCCGAGGTTTTCCCTGATTTGGCCGTGACCGAAGTCGTGCCAGCCTTTCAGCCAAGGCGAGTTGAAATGGGCGAGTAGTTTCTCCAATTCCGCCTCGGTTGGAAAGGCCTCCCAGGTCGGCAGGATTTCGAAGGCGAGGTTGACGCGGGTTTCCTCCAGCAGGGGGAGGAGTTTTTCGATTCCGGCGTACAGGTGCGGAAGCTGGCGGGCGGCGGCTTTCTCCCGTGCGATGATAGCCTTCATGCGCAGTTCCTCGTATTCCGGTTCGTCGCGCCGGCCGGCGGCGATGCAGGCGAGGAGGCGGGGGGTTGAGGGTTTTGTGTCGGCGTTGCCGGCATGGGCGACCACGGTGCGGGCGCCGACCTGGACCGCGAAGCGTAGGGTGTTCTGGAGGTAGTGAATGGCGTTTGCCCGGAGGGAGGCATCAGGGCTGGCGAGGGTGAAAGGTTCGGGGTGAGGGAAGGGGACGACGGGAGGCAAGGGGCAATAGGCGTGGAGGCTGTCGACCTTGATACTTCCGGAGGCGACCATGGCAAGGACGCCGGGGACGAGGTTGGGCGTCAGGTCAAAGCCCAGTTCGACATGTGTGAATCCAAGGGAGATGATTTCCTCCAGCATGGTTTCGCCGGTGTCGTGTCGGCTCGCATTCCATCGGGTTGTCAATGCGAAGATCATGGGGGCGGGAGAAGAGGATCCGGGCGGGAACAAAAAAACAAAGCTCCCTGGGTTTGCCAGGGAGCTTTGTTACGGGTCTGAAAAGGATCAGGTGCCGTATGCCTGACGGGCACGTGCACGAGCCGCTTTGCGACGCCGCTGCTCGCTGGGCTTTTCGAAGTACCGATGGGCACGGATCTCCTTCATGATGCCTTCTTTATCCATGATCTTCTTAAGCCGCCGCAGGGCCTTATCCACAGTCTCGCCTCGACGAATTTTTACTTGAGCCACGAACCAATTCACCTTCCCTTCCTGACCCGGGGTCGAGTGTTGCGAAGCCCTCGGATCAAAATCAAGCGCCTATATACGGAAATAGTGGTCCCGGAGTCAAGTGCCGACTCCGCTGCCTCATTATGTTGACTCGACTAGGGGCATCATACTACTCTGTTGGCGAAATCAAAGGGGGGGTCTTGCGGATGGGTGAGTCAATCCGTTTCAACTTGCGGAAACCTGGAAGAGCCACGGCCGACAGGCGGCTGGAGGGCTCTGGCTCTGATTTTGTCATAGACGGGGCTCTGAATCCCGCTGAAGTACTGCAAGGGGCGGTGCATGCCGTTCTGTTGGCAGACCAGAATGGGCGCATCCTCGACGCCAGTGAAGCCGCTGCGGTGATGTTCGGGCATAAGCGGGATGATCTGATGACCCGGCATCTTGCCGATGTGGTGGTCAGGATGGATGAGGTGGTGCTTGGCCTGGCCGTCACCGCCTTCGAATTGGGGCGTCGGGTGTTCTTCGATGCGGTCTGCATACGGAATGATGGCAGCACGTTTGCTTCCGAGGTCACCATTCCTCTTGTTTCCAAGCTCAAGAGCGGCGAGAAGCAGATCTATTTTCTTTTCAGCCAGGAGGGTGTGGGGGGTAAGCCGGAGGCGGGAGATCTTATGGATGCGCGGTTGGCGCGCGCGGAGCGTCTCGAGACGGCGGGGACACTCGCCGGTCAGATCGCCCACGATTTCAACAATTTGCTGACGCCGATGTTGGCGTATCCGGAGTTGATCCGCCGGGAATTGCCAGAAAGCAGCGCGGTGATCGAATACGTTGACATCATGGAAAAGACAGCGGGCGACATGTCCCGTCTGACGCAGCAGTTGCTAAGTCTTGCCCGACGGGGGCAGGTGGGCAACGACGAGATCAATGCCAATGTCCTGGTAGAGCAGGTAGTCAAGTTGATGCAGACCACGATGCCTGCGGGGATCAGCATCCAGTTTGAGTTGGCTGACAACCTGTTGCCGGTGAAGGGCGGCAAGGATCAAATCCGACGGGTTATTGAGAACTTGTGCCAGAATGCCATCGATGCCATGGGAGAGAAGGGGGTTCTGAGGATTCGGACGCAGAACATCTATCTTGATTCGCCCATTGGACAATATGAGGCGGTCAACCTTGGCGAGTATGTCAAAATCAGTATAACCGATACCGGGCCCGGGATACCGGCCGGGATTCGGGAGAAGATTTTCGATCCGTTTTTCACGACCAAGCGGGGTGCCAAGAATCGCGGGTCAGGGCTGGGGCTGAGCATTGTCCACGGGATTGTGAGGGATCACCGGGGGTATATCGATCTCGAAACCACGGAGGGGAAAGGGGCGACCTTCTATGTATTTCTGCCGGTGCACCGGGCGCCGGTCACCAAGGTCACGGGGATGAATCTGCCGCACGGATCCGAGGCGATTCTCGTGGTGGACGATGATGAGTTGCAGGTGAATGTGCTGGTTTCGT
>JBIJCW010000167.1:0-4838 GCA_044344495.1 Kiritimatiellia bacterium
TGCCACACTTCGGTTACCGCTCACCCGGTCCTCGAACGCTAAGGTCGCCCCCACCGCCGAACCTGCATTGCTGTACCGTAGCCGCAACTCGCCATCCGACGGCGACACCCCTCCCGCCCGCCCGGGAAACGTCCAGGTAATGGCCCCTTTCTTGCCCGGTGCACCCCACAACCGGTAACTGCCTTTCACCGCCTGCCCCTGAATGCCGCCACCCCCGGGCGCCCAGACCACCGCTTTCGCCTCCGGCCCCAGCAAGTCCACCCGCTCGCCCCACGGATACACCCGTGCCCACTCCCCCGCGAACCCTCGCTCATCAACATAGCGGCTCATCGCTGCCGACCCCCGCCCGATCCCCCCAAGAATCAATGCCACCACGTGGGCCGCTGTCTGGCACTCCACCCGTTTCCCGCTATCGACCCTCATCCCCTCCCAAGGGCCATGCCGCGTAAACAATCCTGAAATAGCCGGCCACTCCTCTCCAAGAAATGTTTCGACTTCTTCCGGCAGGATCGAATACGCCACCCCCAATGTGTACAACGACGGTGCATTGGTGACCCGCGGCTTCTGGTCAACCGTCAGATCCGGAACCCCTGACCGCCCCGTATATTCAACGCCATTCCCAGTGTAGGATTCCGTCAGGAACCCCGGTAACCGGTGAAGACGTGAGTAGTCCAGATTGATCCGCACCGCATTCTCCAGCACCGCACGCCACCCGGGAACGGTCAGCTCTCTCATGAACAGCGACAGTCCAAACGCCTGGAACGCCGACCCCTCCCATGGCGCCAACGTGAAAACATGCCCGCCGCCCGCCATGGCCCTACCCTTGATCCAGAACCCGAGATTGCGCAACGCATCCAAAGGCAGGCCATACCGGATCACCACGAACTGCGTGGGGCCCCGGAACTCGTTGACCAGGTAATCCGAATGACCCGCCTGCCATTCGCCACCATCGACGGCCCACCCCACAAACTGCCGGTCAGAGGCATTCCATCCAAACCGGAACAGTCCGCGTTTCTCATCGTACAGGTATTCATAACCCGGCCGCTGGGCTTCAATAAAGAATTCCAGCTTTTCGCAGATTCGCCCTGCCGTCACAGTGTCCCGCACCGCCGGATCCATCAGTGTGCCCTGCGTCTTGGCCGCCGACGCCGCCAGATTCGCGTTATCCCCATAGATGATCTGCAACACTTTCCGGTCAAGAATCGCCATAATCTTGACCCGCGTCTCTGCCTGGTTATACACCGCCAGTTCGCCGGTGAACCCCCCTTCCCCGTAATCTCCCTCCCGAAGAATCTCCGCCCCCTCGTCACCCTGCCACGCCTTCAGCCACCCATGCCGGTTCAGGGCCTGCCACACCGCTTCGCCTTCCACTGGCCCGAATGCCTCACGGAAATCGCTCTTGCGCGCCACCGAGGCCAGGGGCGCCTCCCTTCCTTTGGGGCCGAATCCCATGAAGTTACACAAAAGACCACGATCACTAAGCCGCGGGTCACGCTGATCCGCCAGCAGACTGTCCACCATGTGCTCCAGCCTCACCAGCGCTTCCGTCCTCGACAGATACGGAGAATCCGCATAACCGCCCGCCACTTCCGCGAGCAGCTCCATCCAGGAACCGATGGCGGTTAACTGGGTAAATCGGCGCAACCGTAACCCGGTCACCGGATCGTCATTCCACCCCTCGCGGGGGTATCCCGACGTCGGCTCCACCAATCCATGCTCAGGCCGCAAATATCCCATCGCGTTGGCCAGCAACCGCGTCATATGGGTATGGCGGACATTGACCGTTGGAAAGACACACCGCGTTGCACGTTGCTCTTCCCCCGGAGCAACACCATGCCTGCCTGTACTCGCACACCCGGCGGCGATCACAACAAGCCCCGCCAACGCCATCCCCATCATCCACCCGTCACGCCTCATCACAGCATTCCCTCCGCACTGCAACCACCCGCAAATCACCACGCGGCTCCGCCAGATCATCCGGCAGGCGGACCTTGTTGTTTTCCAACCGCGCCCCCACCACACCTTCCAGCGCTTGCCGCACCATCCATGCCGCCGCCCCCGTGTACCCGTTCCAGATCATCCGCCCGGGTTCCACCTCCGTCAGGTAATCCGCCGCCTGTTTGTTCGGCTGGCCCCCGTAGACATCAATGCGGTCCATCCCGGCGTGATCCATCGGAGATATCTTCCTCCACAATCGGGTCGCCGCCGCACGATACTTCGCAGCGCCCTCTCCATCTCCCGCCGCCTGCCGTTCTTCTGCCAGCAGGCGAGCCGCCCCCACCAGCCACTGCACACCGTGGCTGTACATCCCGTTCTCGCGAACCCCCTCGGGATACTGGCTCACCCGGCCAAACCGCGGCCGCGTCGATTCGTGTACAGCCGGCCACCCAAGTAAAACCACCAGTTCTCGCTCCAGAATCGCCAAGGCCGTATCAAAACCCGTCCGGGCCCGTGCCGCACCCGCACCCGCCATCACAGCCCATGCCACCGTCAACGCATCCACCTCCCATGCCCCACCCCCTGCAATTCCGATTTCAGTCCCGTCATCATGGATCGCCCGCAAATAACGATCCCCTCGCCATGTCGCCTCCAAGGCTTGCTTCAATGCGTCCAACTTACGCCGATACCCCACTGCCACAGACGCGCCGCACCGCCGCTCAATATGCGGCAACATACCGCACAGCACGTAGGACAGGAAGAAGCCCAGCCACACGCTCTCGCCCCGCCCTTCGCTGCCAATCTCATCAAAACTGTCATTCCAATCGCCCGTGCCGATCAAGGGCAATCCATGCCGCCCCATCCGGTGTCTCAGCACAAGGTCGAGTGCCCGCAGAACATGATTGAACACCGACTCCACCAACGGCGACCGGAGCGGAAATAAACCCATCCCGGACTTGCCTTCGGGCAACGGCAGCAACGGCGTTTCTGTATCCAGATACGACACCCGTTCATCCAGGATCGCCTCATCCCCCGTCATCCTCACATACTCCGCCACCCCCCAACCCAGCCAGAGCAGGTTGTCGGACGCATGCGACCGCGCCGCCAGCCCCGTCTGCCCGTTTTGCATCAGGAAGAACCAATGCACCGTATCACCCTGAATGAACTGCTGCGCGGCATGCAGCAGGATCTGGCGCCGCGCCAGACGCGGATCAGCCCAGATCAGATTAACCGCATCCTGCAGTTGATCCCGATACCCGAATGCGCCACTGGCCTGGTAGAACCCTTTCCGCGCCCACAATCGCTCCGCCAGTGCCTGGTATTTGAGCCAGTACAGCAGGCCATCAAAACCAGGATCCGAGGTCTCAACCGTCACATTCCGGCTGTACGCGTTCCACCATCGGCGTGTTGCCTCCAGTTGGACCTCGGCATGGGAGGGATCGGTATAGGACGCCAGGATCCGCTCGGCTTCGGCGACTGTACCCGTCTGCCCCAGCAGCACCACTACCGTACGCTCGGCATGCGCGGGAATCTCGACTCCCACCCGGAACGCCGCCACCGGTCGGTCATCCGTCACGACCGCCGCCGGTTGGACACTTCCCTCCACCCATTGCGGATGCGCCACCGTCCGGCCCGCCCCGAAGAACTCGCCACGCCGCGTCACGATGGCTCCCGGCGCCGGACTCATCGCCGCAAACGCAGGCCCGGTCCTGAAGGTGTTACGCGGGTTCTCAAAGAGCAGACCGCGTCCGCTGGCGGACATCCATCGGCGCAACATGCCCGCATGCTCAGGCCTATTCGCCAACACCATCTCGAAATAGGCCGCACAGTTAAACCGTCGCATCCGGTCACCCTGATTCCTGACCGTCAGCCGGTAGACACCCACCGGTTCGTCCGGCGGTACAAATACAGTAAGTTCACTCGCCAGCGTTCCCTTCCGCATGTGAAATACCGCCGTGCCATCCACCCTGAATTCGGTTTCGTAGTCCGCCCCCCGATCCCGTAACGGCTCCCACGTCGGCGCGAACCATTCTCCTGTTTCCTGATCAAACAGGTACATCGCCTCGCCCGGCAGTTCGCGCGTGACCGTATCCGCCCAGTCCGGCGTAAGCCGGTTCTGCTGCGAATTGACACTCGCTGACGTATGGAGCCCACGATGGGTCACCGCCATCACATGCCCCAACGCATTGGCCATCGAGTGATCAAACGGACGTGGCGTGAAGGGGGTCAGCACCCTCATGACCCGGCCACCGTCCTCAAAGCGCGTGTAGGGCCCCTTCACCCCGCGGGGCGGTTCGCCATGCCCAAGCCTCACCGTAGCGGCTGCCCGCCCTCCCGTTGTCGGGGCCAGTTCCCGCCACGTCCGCACCCTCGCCTCCGCGTCCGCCAAGGACGGCGCACAGCCGATCCGTAACCGTACCGTCTCCTCCGCGCCTGCCGGCAATTCAACGCGCAGGGCCAGACTCGCGACTGCATCCATCAAAGGACAAGGCCCTTCACTTTCCGGCGCGCGCCACCGGTTCTCCCGCACCGCTTCCGGAGCCCAGACCGTTCCCGCCCGCCCGATGAACTCCACCCGGGCCATTTGAATACCTTCCGGCACCCGGTCCGCCGCAAGAAACCCCGCCAGATGCGTGTGGCGATGTAGCGCCAGGATTGTCCCCAGATCCGCCCGGTAAGACACCTCGGGGAAGAGCCGGTTATACTGCGTGTGATTACGGTCAGCCTCCGCACTGCTGAGCACCCATTCCAAATAGGGTATCACCCGCACGGATCGGGGCCCCGTCCCGGTATTGCGCACGGTAATCGTCCAGGATTCCACCGCCTGATCCGGCTCCGGTAATTCAATGCGAACCACCACGTCCAATCCGTGCGATGAATGCCGCGCCGTCAGTGCCTGC
>JBIJCW010000168.1:0-4832 GCA_044344495.1 Kiritimatiellia bacterium
ACATAGCGCCCCCCGGAAATCCGGATGCCATCATGCCCTTCTTCCAGCAGATGACTCCGCTCAAAACCCAAATCCCTGACCAGGTACCCCCACTCACCCGTCAGGATAAACGGAAACCCCGCCATCAACCCGACCGCCAGCCCCGCCCCAAATGCCAACCCCAATCCGGGATTCAGAAACCGCCGCCACGTCCACCCCTCCCGCCGCACCCGCAACCCATGCGCCACCATGAAGGACACCGCCAGGAACACCGCGTTATACTTCGTGGCAAAGGCCAGCGCCAACCCGAGCCCGGCTACCCCGTACAACCACCGCCCACCCCGCTCCATCAGCAGACACTGGATCCATAGGTTGAAAATACACAGACAGGCCAGCATCGAATCCGGGGCCCCGTACTTCGACAGGAACACCGGCAGCGGCAACACCGCATAGACCGCCGCCGCCCCCAACGACATCCCCGGCGTCAGGAACCGCCGCCCCAACAGGTAAAGCAACGGAATGGCTAGCACCCCGAACGCCACACTGGTCAACCTCAGGGCCGCATGGGCATATAACTCCGGATTCACCCCACCGCCCCAGAGCGGACTCACCAGAACCCCGGCCATAAACGCCGTCAACCGGAACAAAGGCGGATGCTTGTACCCCTTGATCTCGGCATGCCCGTCCAGCAGGCGCGCCACGTCCAACGTGGCTTGCCGCTCATCCGGGTGATAGTAATAGGGAAACCCGAAATCAAAATGCAGCAGACGCAGCCAGGCGGCAAGCACCACCGTGGCCACCAGCACATAGAGAATTCGCCTGTTCATTAAAACGGATCGTATGCCATACGCCCTGATGATTGCAATCGTTCAGGATGTTTCGTATACTACAGGCAGTGAGGTGGCCTATGAAACGAATCGTCATTGCACTGCTTCTGGTTTCGCTCGTTGTCGTCCGTCCAGCCAAGGCCGAACCCAATTACTCCATCATGGGAGCCATTTTGGGCGCAACCGCCGGGTTGGTCATCGCCAACAACTTTGACGGCATCTCCCGGGAAATCGCCGTGCCCATCTGCGCCATCACCGGCGGCGTCATCGGACACGAATACGGACAACACCGCTATAACCCCGACTGGCGCGACAGGGACTATTACGACCACAACAGCCGCTACTACAAGGGCAACCGCTACAACCCCTACGATCAGTACGACCGGCATGACCGCTATAACCGGCATGGTCAATGGGATGACCGAGCCCGCTTCGACCGGTACGATCGCGATTACCGCTACTACCCTAGGAAAACCGTCACCACCCAACGCTATACCCCGAAAAAAATCGACGCCGTGCAGTTTGTTTCCCCCGACCCCCACCCCGGCGTGGACCTCATCAAGGTGACTGTCCTGAACGCCAACGGCATCCGGACCGATGTCCCCATCCGGCGGATCAACAACCAGTATATCGGCCCCCAGGGCGAGTCCTACCCCTCGCTCCCCGCCGCCGAGCAACTGCGCAGGCGATACGGCCTGTAAACCGCCCACTTTCGCCTTGACCCCCTCCTACCCGTTCGTCAGGATACCGCGCCATGACAACGGCATCTTCAAAAGTTTCCATGGAGAATCTCGCCTCGCTATGCAAACGGCGCGGATTCATCTTCCAAAGTTCTGAAATCTACGGCGGCATCAACGGCTTCTGGGATTACGGTCCCCTCGGCTGTGAACTCAAACGCAACATCCGCGAAGCCTGGTGGCGCGACATGGTCCTCAACCGCGAGGACGTCGTCGGCCTCGACTGCTCCATCATCATGCACCCCAAGGTCTGGGAGGCCTCCGGCCATCTCGGCGGTTTCACCGACCCCATGATCGACTGCCGCGGCTGCAAGAAACGCTTCCGCGCCGACCAGCTCTTCGAGGAACTGGGCCTCACCCCCGACGCCGCCGCCGAGGGCGAAAAGAAGTTCAAACTCCCGGAAGGCACCAAGTGCCCCGCCTGCGGCTCCAAGGAACTCACCGAGCCCCGCGCCTTCAACCTCATGTTCAAGACCTTCGTCGGCCCCGTCCAGGATGAGTCCTCCGTGGCCTACCTGCGCCCCGAAACCGCACAGGGCATCTTCGCCCAGTTCGCCAATGTCCTCGCCATCTCCCGCCAGAAGGTCCCCTTCGGCATCGCCCAGATCGGCAAGGCCTTCCGTAACGAGATCAACCCCCGCAACTACACCTTCCGCTCCCGCGAATTCGAGCAGATGGAAATGGAGTTCTTCATCAAGCCCGGCTCCGACCAGCAGTGGCACGAATACTGGGTCAGTGAACGCATCCGTTGGTACCAGTCCATCGGACTCCCCGCCGAAAGCATCACCAAGTACGTCTACGGCAAGGACGAACTCGCCCACTACGCCAGCGCCTGCGTGGACATCATGTATGCCTTCCCCTTCGGCGTCCAGGAACTCGAAGGCATCGCCGCCCGCGGCAACTTCGACCTCAGCCGCCATCAGGAACACAGCGGCAAGTCGATGGAATATTTCGACGAGGAAACCAAGGAGAAGTTCATCCCGCATGTGGTGGAACCCTCCGCCGGCGTGGACCGCATCGCCCTGGCCATCCTCTGCAACGCCTACCGCGAGGAGTGGATCCCCAAGGACGGCCCGGCCATCGAGGCGGAACCCGGTAAACCCGTCCCGGCAGGATACGAACTGCGCACCGTGATGCGCTTCGCCCCACGCGTGGCCCCCATCAAGGTCGCCGTCTTCCCGCTCCTGAAAAACAAGCCGGAACTGGTGGCCAAGTCGCGCGAGATCTTCACCGACCTCCGCAAACACTGGAACTGCTTCTGGGACCAGACGGGCGCCATCGGCCGCCGCTACCGCCGGCAGGACGAAATCGGCACCCCGTTCGGCATCACCGTCGACTTCCAATCCCTCACCGATAACACCGTCACCCTCCGGGAACGCGACAGTATGCAGCAAGTCCGCATCGCCATCACCGACCTGCAAGGCGAACTGTGTAAAAGGATGGGTTGAGTCCGTTCGGCGTCAACCTCCCCGGAGACAATGAGTCTTGAATAGAAGTCGCAAAGGTCGCGAAGCAGGGTCTTCTTCCACACCGGTTGTGGAGTTCGCAACCCCTTGGCGGCCTTCGCGGCTTCTGTTCGGACTCTCCCTCCTTCTGGTTGCCATCCCCCTTGCCCTGAAGGCGACCAACGACGAAGCCCCCATCCCTCCCGTTCCCACCAACGCCCCGCCAACCTCCGCCGTCGCAGAACTGCCAACCGTCGACAAACTGATGGGCGAACTGCTGGCCCGCTTGCCCTCCCAAACCGTCCTCCTCTCCGGCGATCTGGTCACCACCCCCACCAACGGCCCGAAAACAAAACTGACCGTCGACATCCTGCTCTCCTATCCACGCACCGCCGCCTATACCGTGCGGGATGCCTTCGGCAGGGAACTCGAATCGTTGATCGTCACCCGCACCGGCAAGTCCGTATCCCTGTCCTACAAACTGAACGGCACGGATGCTCCCGCCCCATCCCTGGGAACCCGCATTCAGAATACCGCACTGACCTGGATGGACATCACCCTCGGATTCCTCTGGTGGGACGGCGGCCGTATCATCGGCCAGATGGAAACCCGCGGCCAACCCTGCTATGTCCTGGACCGTCACGCCCCGTCCGGAAGCACCGCCCCCTATGCCAGCGTCCGGATGTGGGTGGACAAACGCGTCTCCATGCTGCTCCAGTCGGAAGGCTATGACATGCTGGGCGACTGTATCCGCCGCCTGTCAGTAAAGAGCTTCAAGAAAATCAACGACGAATGGATGGTCAAGGATCTCGAATTCGAGGACCTCCCCGACGGCCCCCGCACCATCCTGCGGATCCGCACCGCCGACCGCGTCAACCCCTGACCTCTCTTCACACTTCACGTGGCGGCGCAGGGAGACTAACAGTAAACTCGCCTTTAATCGCCTCGGACAACAGACCACCATCACCGACGGCCAGGGCACCCGCACCTTCACCTACAACGACAACCTGCAACTCGCCTCCGAACTCGTAGCCGCAGCGGTTACGCCGTGGACGAACGAACTGGTTCAAGTCTATGACTCCCTCGGCCACCCCGCCGGATTCTCAATTTCTTCCCCAATCTCCAATAACCAATATCAAATCTCCTATTCCTACGACCCCGTCGGCCGTTTCGCCTCCGTTTCCAACACTGTGGGAGGGGCGCTATGCGCCGCGACCTATTCCTACCTCCCCGGCAGCGACTTCCTGGTGTCTCTCTCCAACACTGTGGGAGGGGCGCTATGCGCCGCGACCTATTCCTACCTCCCCGGCAGTGACTTCCTGGTGTCTCTCTCCAACACTGTGGGAGGGGCGCTATGCGCCGCGACAACCCGCACCTACGAACCCAACCGCAACCTAATCACCCAAATCCTCAACACCGCCGGCACCAACGTTTACCCCGCATTGGGCGGGGTCATCTCCCAATTCAACTATGCCAACGACGCCCTGGGGCGGCGGACGCGCCGTGTCGATGATCGATGATCGAACTCGCACCCGATCCTTTTCTCCGTCAGTCCTTAGAAGAGAGAACCGTGTTGTGTTGAGGGTGGCAGGGGCGTAGCGTGTGCGGTATGGCGAGGAAATTGAGAGTCGAATACAAGGGGGCGATCTACCACTTGACGGTCAGATTCTTGAGTCGGACAAAGCACTGGAGGAAAGGTTGCGCCGCATAGAGTGGCAACTGGACAAGGATCAACGGCGATCAAAACGCTAAGTACTAATCTGATTCCGTCGAAAAACCCTGCCGATGGGACGCCCGCCCACATCGCGCTCTGGTGATGGTTACAAAATGACCATAAATACCAA
>JBIJCW010000029.1:0-16115 GCA_044344495.1 Kiritimatiellia bacterium
GTGGGTGGCCGCCCCCCCCCCCCCACGCCGCCTACTCCAGATCCGTCCTCGGCTTGAAGAGACGATCCTGGACTTTCTCCATGTAGAGATAGATGCCGGGTGTCACAAACAGGGTAATCACCTGCGCAAAAATCATCCCGCCCATCACCACGAGACCAAGCGGTACGCGGCTGGAGGCATCCGCCCCGTAACCAAAGGCAATCGGCACCGCCCCGAGAATGGCGCACATACCCGTCATGAGAATCGGCCGGAACCGGACCACGCAGGCGCTGTGGATGGCATCGTAACTGTTCATGCCCTCAGCCTTCCGCTGCAGGGCAAAGTCCACCATCAGGATGCCGTTCTTGGTGATCAACCCCAACAGCACGAAAACCCCGATATAGGCATAAAGCGACAAGGTGCTGCCGAAGATGAAGAGCGTCAGGAACCCGCCAAACACCGCCACCGGCAGCGTCGTCAGAATCGTAAAGGGATGAATGTAACTCTCATACAGAATCCCCAGCACGATGTACTTCAGGAAGATGGCGATCAACAGGAGTAACCCCAGGCTCGCAATGGACTTCTGGAATTCCAGGGCATCCCCGATAAACTCCCCGTGAACCGTCGGCGGCAGGACAGACGCGATCTTCTTCTGCACCTCGCCAATGACCACCCCCAGCGGAATCCCCGGCCAGGCACTGAACGATATCACCGCCGCATCATGCTGCTGCGCATGCGGCACATTCTGGGGCCCCGCCGCCTCGCGCCACTGGACAACCGATTTCAACGGCACCAACCCCCCCTGGGAGGATCGCAGGTATAGCAGCGCCAGATCATCCGGCAACCGCTGACTGGACTTCTGGATTTCGGGTATGACCTGGTACTGGTCCTGGTCCGTCGTGAACTGGGTCACATACCCCCCCGCAAAAGCCAGCGCCAGGGCCCGCTCAATGGAACCAGCCGTGATCCCCAGGGCCGAGGCCCGATCCCGGTCCAGGGCAACATTCAGCATCGGCATCCCCAGCTTGACACTGTTCTGGATGGTCATCGGATTCAGGAGTCCTATTTGACTGAACTCACGCTGCAACTGCAGCGCCGCCGAATAGACCGTCTCACGATCCAACCCCTTGAGCATATACGCATAGTCACTGCCGAGCGCCGTCGGATCGCCTCCCGAACTGATCTTGAGCACCGGCGCCGCACGCAGGGCGCAGAACCCATCCGGAATGGCCGCCGCCTGCATCATAAGCTTCATGGCGATCTGACTGATCGGCGGGCGGCCCTTCGGCGGCTTCAGACGGATGAACACAAACCCCATACTCTGGTCCGATCCGGGCATGAATCCCGTGACGCTCCCGAGTTTGGTGACATTGGGATCCTGTTTGATAAGCGCCATGACCTTGGCCTGATAGGTTTGCATCTGTTCGGTGGAAGCGCCCTGGGGCATGAGCATCGGCCCCATGATGAAACTGCTGTCCCCCGGCGGCAGGAAGTCCCCGGGCAACTTGAAGTACAACACCGCGGCGCCCACGATGCAAAGGAACCAAGCCACCAGGGCCAGCCACTTGTGCCGCAGTTGGAAATGGAGCGCACGTCCGTAAATACGCACCATCCCCGCAATGAACCCGGTAATGGAACGCTGGACCCGGTTCGGCTCCTTGGTGTGGTGCAGGATGCGCGCACACATCATGGGCGACAACGTCAGCGCCAGAACGGTGGAAACAATCACGGCGAAAATGACGGTCAAGGCGAACTCCCGCAGGTTCCGCCCCACCGCCCCCGTCATGAACACCAGCGGCAGGAACACAATGACCAGCGCCGCACTCGTGGAGATTACGGTAAACGATATCTCCTTCATGCTTTTCAGCGCCGCAGGAATGGGCTTCATCCCTTCCTCAAGATGCCGCACCGTGTTCTCCAGCACCACGATGGCGTCATCCACCAGAAACCCCACAGCCAGAATGATGCCCATCAGCGACAGGGTATCAAGATTGAATCCCACCGGCAGCATCATGGCAAAGGTCCCCAGCAGGGAGATCGGCAGGACAATGCTGGGGATGACGGTTTCACGAATCCGCCCCAGGAAGAAGAAGATCACCAGCACCACCATGACCAGCGCAATGATCACGGTCACTTGCACGTCATGCAGCGATTCCCGGATGGGATCGGCGCCGTTGAACATGATCTCCAACTGAACCGTGGACGGAAGTTCGCGCTTGGCCTCATCCAGCGCCTTGACCACCCGGTCGGCCACCGCGACCGTATTGGCCCCGCTCACGCGCGACAGTCGCATCACCACGCACTTTTCATAATCCTGCCGGCCCGGTAAGCAGAACCGGATGTTCACCAGGTCGTTACCGAGACTGTCCACGCACTTGGCCACATCCCGCAACCGGACCGGCGCACCCAGGCGCGTGGCTATGATCAGGTTTTCAAATTCGCGGGCGGTGCGCAGTTGCCCCTGCGGTTCAATCGTGTAGGTGCGTGACGCGCCATTCAGACTGCCGCCGGGAATGTTGACCGTTCCCGCCTGCAGCGCCAGGGCCAACTCATCCACGCCAATCTGGTGGGCGGCCAGTTTCTCGGGACTGAACTGGATGCGGATCGCCCGCTTGGCACCCAGGGGTTCCACCTTGGAAACCCCTTCGACCATGCTCAGTTTCCGCGCCACCACCTGGTTGGCATAGTCAAACAGTTCGCCATGCGGCATGGTCTCGGAATAAAGCATCAGATAGAAGATCGGCGAGTCCGAGGGATTGAACTTCTGATAGGTGGGCGGACTGGGCAGGTCGGTGGGCAGGTTCCTGGACGCCCGCGTGATCGCCGCCTGGACGTCCGGCGCCACCAGATCCACGTTGCGGTTCAAACTGAAGGTCAGCGTGATGGTGCTGACCCCCTGCTTGTTGTCCGAATACATGAATTGCAGCCCGTTGATCTGCGTGAATTCGTTTTCCAGCGGCGTGGCCACCGCCGAGGCCATCGTGGCCGGACTGGCACCAGGATAGGCAACCGTCACCTGGATCACCGGATAGTCCACCGTCGGCAGACTGTTGACCGGAAGCCGCAAATAGGCCCATATCCCTCCGACCACCATGAGAACGGTGATCAGAATGGTCATGACCGGCCGCCGGATAAAAGGTTCTGAAAATGTCATCGTAGCCTCCGTATCAACATCAGATTAGTTCAATGGGGGTTCGTGCCCGCCGCCGCCGGCATTTTGGCCGGATCCATGGCGGTCGCCCCCGGATACAACTTGATCTGCCCCAGCGAAACCACCGTCTCGCCGGCGGCCACCCCCTCGGTGATCTGGATCCAGTCGTTGTGCCGGACCCCGGTCTTGACCGGCTTCATCGTGGCCTTCTGATCCGCGCCCACCACATAAAGATAGGGACCCCGCTTGCCCAGTTGCACGGCACTCTCCGGAACCAGAATGGCTCCCGGAATGGACCCCACCGTAATCTGGACATCCACAAACTGGTTGGCCCACAACTTCAGGGTCGGATTCGGAATCTCACCCCGCAACAGAATGGTCCCGGCCACCGGATTCACCGCATTGTCCATGAAAGATAGCGTACCCCCATAGCGGTTGGTGTCGCCCCGGGGCGTGACCGCGACCGCCAGCGCGCCCGCCGCCATGGCACTCCGGAGCGCGGGCAGATACTGCTCGGACACCGAAGTCTCAAGCCGCAAGGGATCGTAACTCCGGAGGTTGATCAGCCGGGACATCCCGGCAGACACCAGGTTCCCGGCGTCAACATACCGCTTGGAACAGACACCGCTGATCGGGGCGGCAATCGTGCAACGGGCAAGATTCAGCCGGGCCTGAGCCAACCCCGCCTCGTCCATCCGGAGCTGGGATTCCAACGCGGCCACCTTGGTCTTGATGATGTCGAACGTGTCCGGCGAAATCAGGCGCTTCTCCAGCAGAGACTGGTTGCGCTGCAACGTGGATCGCGCCAGATCAAGGTTCGCCCGGTCAACCGCTGTCATGCTTTCCGCCTGCTCCACACGCACCTGGTAGTCGCGCGGATCAATCTGGAAAAGCGCCTGACCGTTGGTCACCACCGCCCCTTCCTGCACCAGAATGGAAAGGAGAATCCCGGAGACCTGGGGTATCACGTCCACACTTTCCCGCTCCTGGATCGCCCCATAGGCCGTGATGACGACCGGGGTGTCCTGCTGGACGGCTGCAGCCATGGTCACCATCGCCGGCGGCGGCTGGAATGCGGCCGCCTGTTTCTTGCCACAGGCACACAGCCCCAACGCCAGCGCCGTAGCGGCGATTACAATTACCGATCCGTGAAGTTTGGTTTTCATCCGTTGATTTCCCTTTCTATGCAAAATCACTGTTGTTGCGGTTGATCAATCCCGTTGTGGCCCTTTTCCGTGAGCCCCGTCACATGGGTAAGATAGGCCAGCGCCGTGAAGACCTCCTGCCGCACGGCCACCTGCTGACTGCGGGCCTGTGACAACTGGGTCTCGGCGTTCAGCAGATCGAGCAGCGTCTTGACGCCGGACTTGTAACTCTCCAGGGCCAACTCCCGCGCCGCCGTCGCGCTTTTCAGGACGACTCCGCTGGATTCGTACTTGCGGAGCGCCGTCTCGTAGTTGTGGAACCGGGCCCACACCTCGGCGCTGGCGGCCAGTTCCGCCTGCTGGAGTTGCGCCCGCGCGGCCTCGGCCTGCGCCTCGGCCGTCCGGATGGTGCTCAGGGTCTGGAACCCGTCAAAGAGATTCCACTTCAGATTCACCCCCGCCGTGTAAGCCCAATCATCCGACGCGGCGCCACGGTTGCTCGCCCCGTAAAGTTCATAGTAGTCACGCATCACCGACCCGTTGAGATAGAGCGACGGCCACCGCGAGGCGCGACCCACCCGGACGGCCGCCTCCCGTGACGCCAGGGTCGCCCGCAACGCCGCCAGATCCGGTCGGCGCGCCAGCGCCGCATCGATCACGCCACGGATATCCTGACCGGAGAGGGAAGCCGGCAAGTCCCCCTCAGGCGCGGCAAGGGGAATGGGGGTATCGGCCGGCAGGTGCACGGCCTGCGCCAACAGTCCCTGGGTAATCTTCCTCTGCCCCTCGGCCGCCACCAGGGCATAGAGCGATTGGTCGTACCCCGCTTGCGCCTGCAGAACCTCCAGATCAATTCCCAACCCGGCATCACGCCGATCGGTGGCCGCCGCCAGAATCGCCTTGGCATCCAAAGCATTCGTGGCCGCCGCCTCCACCCCCGCCTGGGCACTGATGACGCCGTAATAGGCGGTCTCCACACTCAACAACGTGTCCTGGATGGCGCGATTGAAGGCAAAGTTGGCGGCATAGACCGTCTGCAACGCCTGCTCCACGGCGGCATTCCGCCCGCCCCCGAAATTGCAGACCAGATAGTTTAACTGGAGCCCCGGCCCATAGGACATCTTGTTCTCATCATAACTCTCCGGATGGGCAGCAATATTCACCCGCGTGACGCCGGCCACGGCAGTGATGCCGGGCATGAAGTAGCCTTCGGCGTAGCGGACTTGCTCCGAGGCCGCCCTCGCCTCATTCCACGCCTTGCGGGTGGCCGGGTTGTTCTCCAGGGCCAGGTTCGCCAGGCTGAATAACGACAGGGGCTTGTCCAGGTCGGGCTTCTGGGCACGAAGCTCCTGCCACTGGGTTCCGGGCTTGCGGGTGTCGTCCGGCGGCGTCCAAACCTCCACAAGCGAAGCCGGTGGCGGCACTTGCACGCACCCGGCCGCCCAGAGGGCCAGACCGGAGGTCAACAGGATATGAACACGATTTGCTTTCATCGATTGATCCCTCTTGCCTTCTTTCCTTGTATCGTTCCGCAGGACGACCGCGACCCCTTGCGCCCGCCCACCGGCACCAGCGTCGCCCTCAAAATGGTCTCCACGAGCCCGCGCACATACGCCGTCGGCGAACCTGACCGGTGCCCGAACAAGGTCTCGCACCAGGCATAATGCGCCAACGCCCCGATAAACAAATGCGCCTGGATCTGGGGAGAGGCCATCGCCAGCCGCCCGGCACGGACTTCGGCCGTGAAATACCGGCGAAGCACATCCATCTTCTGGAGCGGACAGGGCCGCTCGCCAGGCACATGGTGATTCGGGATCGTCACCCCGCTGGCGTTGACCATCATCAATCGCGGCAGCGTCAGCCGCAATTGCTTAAGGAGTTGCAGTCCGGCCGATTCAAGGGCCACCTTCGGCTCCACGAACCCCGCACCCTCCAGCAGGTGCGTCTCCCACGCCGGTTCGCCCGCCTCCACTTCCATCGCCGCCAGAAACAGGTTGGCCTTGCTCTTGAAATGCTTGAAGACCGATCCCTCCGAAACCCCCGCCTCCCGGGCAATCCGGGCGGTGCCAGCCTGGTAACCGTCCCGCATGAAAACCTTGCGGGCGGCTTCCAAAATCACGTCAGTCTGGATGGAAATCGGCCTGGCCATTCTCAAAACCCTCTCACCTGAATAAGTAAGTACTCACTCATTAATCTTTTTTGCCACGGCCGTCAACACCTCTTTGCGGTCCACGCCGCCACCGGGCGTATCTCCGGGTTCTGGATCCACCGAAACAATGCCGCCCACCGGGTTTATCCCAGTACAGGCCAACGTTGGACTATGCCGCCAACCGGGTTTATCCCGGTACAGGCCAACGTTGGACTATGCCGCCCACCGGGTTTATCCCGGTGGAGGCCAACGTTGGACTTTGATCGGCACGCAAAGCACGCCCCATTGCTCAACGCTCTTTGCCCGCGGCACATCCTCCTTCGCTGAAGCGGCGGCGGACAGGAACTCACGGGGATCACCCCAAACCCCGGAGAGGCGGCCATCGCATACCTCAGGTTTCCGGACCCAGTGTAGCTACATTTCTGCACTTCGCGCCATAAGCGCTACATTTTTGAAACTGTTGCCGCTCAATCTGTCCGCCACCATTCTTGATAAACTTCGGTGTCTAGCTTGTTGATGATAGACCACTTACGACTTTTACGGCCTGACGGAAACGGGAGTTGGCACACATCATGATATAGGCCAATGCAGCAACGCATGGAGTCACAGAACGAGAAGCACAACAGAAGAAGGAGGACGGTAAGTGAAAACGAGAGGTTGGATGATGTTACTGATGGGCACGGGATTGGCACTGGCGGGCGCAGGCCCTGCCTTGGCGGATGAGGCAACGGCGGCAGCCCCGGCCGTCGCCACCGCCGTGAACTCGGGCGATACCGCCTGGGTCCTCGTCAGCACCGCACTGGTGATGCTGATGACCATCCCCGGACTCGCGCTGTTTTACGGCGGCCTGGTCCGGAGAAAGAACGTGCTCTCGATCCTGATGCAGTGCTTCTTCCTGATGTGCGCCATCAGCCTGCAATGGGTACTGTTCGGGTATAGCCTGTCCTTCGGCCCCGATATCAAGGGCCTGATCGGCAATCTGGATTGGGCGATCCTGAAGAAAGTGGGGTTGGAACCGAATGCCGACTACGCCGGCACGATTCCGCACCAGGTCTTTATGGTCTTCCAAATGATGTTCGCCGTCATCACCCCGGGCCTGATCATCGGCGCCTTTGCCGAACGTATGAAGTTCGCCGCGTTTGCGGTCTTCATGCTGCTTTGGTCCACCATCGTCTATGACCCCGTGTGCCACTGGGTGTGGGGCGTGGGCGGATTCCTCCGCAAAATGGGCGCCCTGGATTTCGCGGGTGGCACCGTGGTGCATATCAATGCCGGTATCGCCGCCCTCGTCGCCGCCCTGATGCTGGGACGCCGCCTGGGGTACCCCCATAAACTCTCGCCGCCCCATAACCTGCCGTTTGCCGTCATGGGCGCGTCCCTGCTGTGGTTCGGCTGGTACGGATTCAACGCCGGCAGCGCACTCGGCGCCAACGGTTTGGCGGGCAATGCGTTCATGGTAACACATGTGGCTTCCGCTGTGGCGGGCCTGGCCTGGGCGATGATGGATGTGGCGTTCAACCGGCGCATGACCATGTTGGGCTTGATCTCCGGCGCGGTGGCAGGCCTGGTCGCCATCACACCGGCGGCAGGCTTCGTCAACGTCGGCGGCGCCATCGGCATCGGCCTCGGCGCTGGCGTCATCTGCTACCTGTTCGTCAGCGTCCTGAAGGAAAAACTCGGGTACGACGACGCCCTGGATGCCTTCGGCGTGCACTGCGTGGGCGGGATCTGGGGTGCGTTGGCCACCGGGTTGTGGGCAACCACCTCCGTCAATAGCGCTGGCGCCAACGGCCTGTTCTACGGAAATCCCGGCCAGTTCCTGATCCAACTCAAGGCCGTTGCCGTGACCGTGGCGTATTCCGCCGTGGCCAGCTATGTCCTGCTGAAACTCGTGGACAAGACGATCGGCTTGCGGGCAACGGAACAATCCGAGCGGATCGGCCTGGACCTCACGGACCACCGTGAAACCGGCTACACCATGCTGGATTAAGCCCCAATGAACAATGCCTGACACAACAAAGAACGGAAGGAGCAAGACAACATGAAATACATCGTAGCCATCATTCAGCCGGACCGGATGGAAGAGGTCCTGGAGCGGTTGACCGAAAAGAAGATTCACCTGGTCACCGTGACCAGCGTCATGGGGCGCGGCCGACAGGGCGGCATCGCCCAAGTCTACCGTAGCCATAAGGAGGCCGGAACCCTGCTGAAGAAAATGAAACTGGAGATTGCGGTGAACGACGACTTCGTGAAGCCGACCATTGAGGCCATCACCGAAGCGGCCCGCACCGGAAAAGTCGGGGACGGAAAGATCTTCGTCCTGGACCTCGCCGAATGTATCCGCATCCGGACCGGAGAAACCGGGGGCGACGCCATCGGATAACCCTCCACTGGACGGGATGGCGTCCCACCCGGAACGCCATCCCGCAACTCACAACAAAACAACACAAGTAAACGAAAGGTAAGTGCAGTATGAAGAAGACAATCGCAGGATTCATCGCAGGTGTGCTGTGTGCAGGTTCAGCCAATCTGGGCATGGCAACCCCTTCAACCCAGATCTGGATTCCCTCCACGGATATCCAACCGTTTAACGTCTGGCATCTCGGATTGGACAACTACATCCGGGCCACGGATAACGGGCGATTCACCCCGGGGGAGCGGGATCCCAACGTCTACGATGCCGGCCTCACCGTCGGCGTCCTTCCGTTTGAGACCATCAAGGCGGAAATCGGCGCCGACTATCTGGTGAATGGTACGGCCTATGACGACGATCCGTTCTATTTCAACGCCAAGGTGGGCGTGGCCGAGGATGCCTTGTGCCCGCATGCACCGGCCCTCGCGGTGGGCGGGTTCAACTTCGGCACCAATTCGAAGAAGAACAGCCCCACCCGGACCGACCAGAACATCGTCTATGGCCTCGCCGCCAAGACAATCCCGGCCTTCGGCGCCATTCCTTCCCTCGGTCGGTTCTCGGCCGGTTACTACAGCGGGAACGGCGATGTGCTGCTGGATAAGAACGGCAGCGAAGCCAACGACGGTATCCTGCTTTCATGGGACCGCACCCTGAGCGAGATCTCCGACAAACTGTGGGTCGCCGTGGACTACCAGGGCGGGAACAACGCCCTGAGCGGCCTGAGTTTCGGCGCGGCCTGGGCCTTCTCCAAGAACGTCTCCGTTATCTTCGGATACGATATGTGGGAGGAACCCAGTCTCGCGGGCTCCAACATGTTCACAACCCAGTTGGACATCAATTTCCCGTAACAGGCCGGAAATACGAATCAAAGCAAAAAGGGTGGCGTTGCCACCCTTTTTGTTTTCCGCCCCACCGTGATCCAACCCCTTACCACCTCCGGAGACGCCGCTCCACCCTGGGTTTGGGCTGTTTGGGCTCCTCAAGATAGAGGGCATACCAGGTCTCTCCAAACCCCGCGTTGGAGAAATGATTCGGCTTGTCGTTGGACAAGTGTTCCCAGTTCTTTTCCAGAAGATCATTCTCCGTCGCCGTCTTGCCGTCCAGCAGTACCTGGCGGGCCTTATCGCCCTGCTTCTTCTTGAGCAGCATCCATGCATACGTCGCATAGATAATGGCGGCATCCAACTTGAATTTCTTGCGATACTTGTTGTACGTCTTCTCGAGGTCGGCCTCGGCACCGTGCTGGTATTGCCGGCACATCTTCATGCAAACCAGGACAGGCTCGGTCAACAGGGCCTTGGGCAGCAGCCGGTCGACCTCGTCGAACTTCTTCAACTGGTACAGGAACTGGATGCGGATGGAATTGATCTGCCGGTCAAGCAGCGGACTCCACTTGCAGTAGGGATCCAACTGGCGGGTCGCCTCCAGGGCCTCGGACAGGATGGATTCCTGCTCCCTGCGCGCCTGGTCCATCAGCCGCTTGGGGTCCCCTCCCCGACTGCCAAGCTGCTGGTATTTCCTCATGAGGATGGTATTCCGACTGGTAATGCGGTTCTGGACGCCCGTCATCAGGGCCCCGACTTTGCGCCGGAGTAACAGCATGGTCCCGATATAGCCGCCGATCCCCACGGTAACCGCTATCACAACACTCCACCCGTGTCCCATCTGGATCCCATACTGGAGCCCCACCCATACCCCCCCCATAATCAACAGTGACAAAAGTAACGTTAACATATGAACCCGACCCTTTCGATGATCTGTAAGACGCGTTGTTTATCGCTTTGCGCGCCATTAGTCACGGCTTTTTCAATGCGGCCCGGGTCCACTCCGCATTTTGGCAGCGAAGGAGGATGTGCCGCAGGTGAAGAAAGTTGGGATGATGGACAGGTCCGCCGCGAACGTTCAACGTTTGCCTCCACCGGGGCAAGCCCGGTGGGCGGCATGGACAACCGCTCAACGGCTGCCTCCACCGGGGCAAGCCCGGCGGACGGCTGATGTCAGGACTTGCAAACAAGATGACAACTTACAATCATACGACCCCATCGAAGTGAATCTGCCCGGCCCTGGGTTGCCCGGACACCCTGGTCTGTTCCAGCGACCTGGCCGGCCCGGTATCAACAGGAGAAAAAGCATGACGGAACGAAAGATACGGATGGGCATGGTGGGCGGCGGACGCGGCGCTTTTATCGGGGTGGTTCACCGGATGGCCGCAGCGCTGGACGGGCAGATCGAACTGGTGTGCGGCGCGTTCAGTGCCGACCCTGCCAAATCAAAGGCGTCAGGCAAGGATCTCTATCTCCCCCGGCACCGCGTATACAGTTCGTACACGGAGATGTTCCAGCGGGAAAAGATGCTCCCCCCCGGCGAGCGCATGGACTGCGTCTCCATCGTGACTCCAAATCACATGCACTACCCCATGGCCAAAATGGCCCTGGAAAACGGGTTCCATGTAATCTGTGACAAACCCCTTGCCTTCAACCTGAAGGAAGCCCGCGCCCTGGCGGCGTTGGTGCGCAAGACAGGCCTGGTCTTCGCACTGACCCATAATTATACCGGGTACCCCATGGTCAAGGAAGCCAGGGCACAGGTCCGTGCCGGCAACCTCGGCAAGATCCGCAAGATCGTCGTGGAATACCCCCAGGGCTGGCTGGCCTTGCCCCTGGAGGCCGCTGGTCAGAAGCAGGCCGACTGGCGCACCGACCCGAAGCGCGCCGGAGCCAGTTGTTGCATCGGCGATATCGGAACACATGCCGAAAACCTCGCGGAGTTCATCACGGGACTCCAGATCGATGCCGTGTGCGCCGAACTCACAACCTTCGTCAAGGGCCGCAAACTGGAGGACGATGGGAACGTGCTGCTGCGCTTCAAGGGTGGCGCCAAAGGCATTCTCTATGCCAGCCAGATCTCCTGCCACGAGGAAAACGGTCTGGCCATCCGGGTCTACGGCGAAAAGGGCGGCCTCGAATGGCGTCAGGAGGAACCCAATAACCTGATCCTGAAATGGCCGACCCAGCCGCGGCAAATCCTGCACCCAGGCAGCGGTTATGCCTATCTCTCCCCCGCCACACTCAAGGCGGCACGCCTGCCGGCAGGACATCCTGAAGGTTTCCTGGAAGCCTTCGCGAATCTTTACCGGAATTTTGCCGGGGCAGTGCGTGTCGCACTAACCGGCAGGAAACCATCGGCCGCCCTCCTGGACTTCCCGACCGTCAAGGACGGTGTCCGCGGCATGGCGTTTATCGAAACCGTCGTCAAGAGTGCCAAGAGCAAGCAAAAGTGGATCCCCATGCCGTCGAATGCGGAGCTCGATGCCGCCCTTGGGAAGAAAAGACCGACTAAAGGAAAACACCGGTAACGCGCAAGGAGTGCGATCAGCCAACCACCGTCGCTGAAATCCCGCACCCCTACCCCTGGCGGGGGCGCAGGATTGGCACGAAGAGGATGTCCATCTTGCGCTTGCCGTCAGGCGAGACCTCGTTGCGGTAGAGGCGGTAGAAAAAGGCGGTCTTCTTGAATCCATTACCCTTGCGGTCAACACTGATGCCCGGAAAGATATCCATCGCCATATCCTGCCCCGTCCGATCATATCGCCAGAGCCACCACAGAAGTCGCTTCCGGCATTGCAGGGTGGCCTGATCTGAACCCGGGGCCGTCACTTTCTCTTTCCGGCTGCTCCAGGCACCCAAAAGGACGGACGTCTCAGCCACATCGGGAGCCTTCCCCAAAACCCCTGTTTCCGTATGCGCCCATAGAGGCACAAACATATTTCGCGTCTCCAATATTCGTTTTTTTGAATCAGGCTCGATTTGCGTGTAGGCGGACGCCTGCTTCCAGAACGTCGGAAAGACATAAGTCTTGCGGTTGACGGGCTCGAGGCTCTCCACCGGGGCAAGATCACGTTGGTGATAGAAGAACGGAAACAGGAAGGCCCCCTTACGGACATGATCGTTCCAATAGGGTCCCCAAAGAACCATGCCGTTGACGTTGCCGCTCTGCCGCTGGCGCGTGTGCGAAAAGAGCGGAAACAGCCACCCGCCCGACCGTTGCCCTGTGCGGATGCCGGCCAGCGGCGTGAGCGGATAGAAGAAGCCTTGCTCCTCCGGGCGATGACGTCCGAAGAGCGGCGTGAGGAACGTATTGGTGGAGTCGTAATAGAAAAGCGGCAGGAGGTACCCACTGCTGGTGTGGGTCACGGAATCGCTCGAGTAGTGGGCCAGCCCGGCCAATCCCCAGAGGTCGCGCTGCGCTCCATCCGTGATGTCGAGGGACAGGAGCGGCGGGTAGAAACGGGTGTCACGCGATCCGGCAGTGGATCGGGTGAAGAACGGCGAAATAAACGATCCCGTCTTCGGGTTCTCGTAGAAAAGGGGAACCATGTAGCGGACCCCCGGATGCTCGCCCCAACTGGCCTTGGCCAATCCCGCCAGAAGCCACAGGTTCCGATTCTGGGGCGATGAACTTCCCGCGCCCAGCAGGGGCGGAATCACGGTAACCCGCGACTCATCACCGGCCTCCCACTGAGCCAGGACTGGCGAAATGAAGGTGTCGCTTTCCCGATCACGGTAATACAGGGG
Source organism: Kiritimatiellia bacterium (assembly GCA_044344495.1). Lineage (GTDB taxonomy): Bacteria > Verrucomicrobiota > Kiritimatiellia > CAIKKV01 > CAITUY01 > CAZDUS01. Next base: position 13,412 of record JBIJCW010000029.1, read on the forward strand.
AATAACATGGTGGGGGCCCGGATTCTCACCCCAACTGGCCTTGGCCAGACCGCCCGCCAACCAGAGATCCGAACGGGCTGGTGATGTCACCTTCCAACTCAGCGCCGGCGGGACCAGCGTCACGGTATTGGACGCCGCCGTCTGCCACCGCGCGGCCAGCAGGGAAACAAGACTGTCCGTACGGCTGTTCCAGTAGTAAACGGGCAAAACGTGGTGCGTGGAATATCCCGCTTCGTGCCGGGCATGAATCAGCGGGGCCAGCGCCCAGAAATCGGAACCCTCATTGTCTTCCGAACGCCAGGTCAACAACGGCCAGGCATTCCACCGCGTCCCGGATGTATCGTGGCGATATCCCCCCAACAGGGTCACCAGCGAACTCCCCTGCCCGTCATGCCGGCTGTAGTACAGGGGCAGAATGGCATGCCAGCGTTCGCGCCCATCGGTTGTCCCGCCGCCTGCCGCCAGCGGGGTGATCCAGCGGTTCTCCTCCGGCGACCGGTACCGGTACACCAGCGGGAACGCCAGATCCCACTGGGCACCACTAATGGTTCGCCGCTGACTGTAGGGAATGGAAATGAAGGTGGAACTATCCGCATCACTGCTGGAATAGTAAAGGGGCAGTACATGGTGCGACCGACTGTCACCATCCTGCGCATGATGCGCCAGACCCGCCGCAATCCAGGTGGAATGGTTTGTGGGAGTCGCCGTCCCCCATGAGAGCGCCGGCACCACACCCCATTCCGAGCGCGCACCCACCGTTCGCGACCCACCTAAAGGCGTCAACCGCGTGACACGATTCGACGAGGCATTGTCGAAGTAGAGAGGAAAGGCGAGATGCCACGCACTGCCGTCCCGCTCGGTGCCATAGGACCAGGGGAGGGAAAGGAATCGCGACGCCCCTTTGCCGGAATACTCATAGAACAGGGGAAGCAGGCATTTCCATTGCGAACCATCTTCCGACGTGCCTGCACCGCCGAGCGGAAAGATCGTCTTTTCACTGGTCCTGCTTTTCCCGTGATAGAAGACCGGCAACAGGCACTGCCACGCTTCCCCCTCGCGGGAGTGCGTCATCCACAGCGGACTGATGAAGGTGCGACTGTCATGATCCCATCCACGGTAGAATAACGGAATGACCGTATCCGCGCCCCGGTCCCCATGCCCACGCCACTGGTGGGCGAGCGGCCAGGCGAAAAAACGGTAGCTGTGGTCCGAACCCGCGTAATGCCCTGTCACCGGCCATACGTGCCAGCCGGTTTCACCCCCGCGGTTCTTGGAGTGGAACACCGGACCCAGCGCCCAGAAACTGTACTGCCCCGCGTCGCGGTTGTAGTACCATAGCGGGAAAAGCGTGTCGGTCCCGTAACCCGCCAATGGATGATTGAAGTGCCAATACAGGGGGAAGACCGCCCGGTAGTCACGCCCCCAGAAGTAGGGAAACACGCGATGGTTGCCCGTCTCCCAATCCCACTGGGCGATCGGCCACAGCACATTGTACTGATGCTTGTCCCGATCCAACCCGTACATCGAGAAAAGCGGCCGCACGGCAAGAAACTCGTCATTCTTCTCAAAAATGGGCCAAAGGATCGAAAGCGCCGGATCCCGATAGTAGGCCAGAGGCCAGGCCCAGAGACGGTCCTCCGGGGGTCCCGCCGGATTCTCGTCCAAGGCGCTGTAGAAAGGAGTCCCTTTGAGCGCTGGCGAGGCGCATCCCCCGGCCAGCACAACGACCATCAGCGACGCACAACAACCCGCGACAAGTAAGCCATGCTTCATAGATCATTAATATCCACATTTATAGGGAGCCGTCAACAGGATGATCCAAATGGATGACGAAGAGGCAATACGGCGCATCTCCGCTTTGGTGTGCCTCTTGCCGCCCACCGACCTTGAGTTCGGAAACGCATGCGCCGGGCTGCTCGCGAGGAGGTCCACGCCGTGAACCAAACGATCCAGGCTGGCAAGGGTACCGGTATAGATGGATTCTGATCGCGTGTTTCCCTATCTCTCCAGCGCCGTCTCGCACAGACGTCGGGCCTGGCCGATCAGGTAGAACGGCAGGGACAGCAGGCGAAATGGCCTGGTGTTGCCATCAATCTGGGGCGTTCGTGTATCGAGCAGCGAAGGCACGTCGCTGTTGAAGCGCAGGCCGAAGTCGCGGTTCTTCTCCGTTAAGAAGAGATGCATGGCCTTGAGCCTCCCTGTGGCGCGGGCGCAGAAGTGAGCGTCAGGCGATGCCCAGAACTGCCAGGCGCTGTTCCAACAGACGGGCATAGAGCGTCTGGTGTTCTGGAGGAAGAAATGATTCCGCCAGGCAGGTCTTCCAGATTGGGATGGCTGTCTGAATGTCGGCTGCGGGAAGGCCCGTCCCTTGCGGCTGACTTCGTCATCCTGCGGCTCTACTTGCGCAACGATTCAATCAACTCCGCAGGGGAAAGCACGCGAACCTTGCCACAGACTCGCGTGGGGTAATGTTTGTGGTTGCCGGTGACCACCACCGCGTGCGCCTGGGTGGCCACTTCCAGAAACGGTCGGTCGTCGGGATCGGGCAGAACAGCGAACAGCGGTTGCGCAACCACTGGGTCTGCCGTTGCCCGGAAGAAATCCAGCACGGTCCTGACCAGCGTGGGATCAAGTTTTAACCGTGACTCATTGCACACACGTTCGTATTCATCCAGTATCCGGTCGTCCACGCACAACGTGATGC
>JBIJCW010000107.1:0-7797 GCA_044344495.1 Kiritimatiellia bacterium
CCGCACAGTTTCGAGGCTTTCTCCACCGGGTAGGGCTTGACCCACGCGCGTATGTCATCGGGATTTTCGGTGGAGGATTTCAGGAATTCCTCGTTTTGCCACCCATTTTTGAAGATCTCATGGATGATCCCGTTGAGGAACGCCACATCCGTCCCCACATGCTGTTGCGCATAGAGCGTTGCCCAGCGCGCCAGGTCAATCTTCCGGGGATCCACCACGATCAGCGTGGCGCCCTGTTTCGTAGCCCTCTTGACATAGTACGAAACGACCGGATGGGCCTCCGTCATATTGGACCCGATCACAAAAAGGACCTCCGCCTCAAGTATGTCGGCAATGGAGTTGGTCGCCGCGCCACTGCCGAAAGCGGTGGCCAACCCGGCCACCGTAGGCGCATGGCATGTGCGGGCACAGTGATCCACGTTGTTGGTCTTGATGACCGCCCGCGTGAACTTGGCCACGGCATAATTGTTCTCGTTGGTGATACGCCCCGACCCCAGCGCCGAAAACACGTCAGGCCCGTGCCGTCCCACAATGGCCTTGAGGCGTCCGGCGGTATAGTCGAGCGCCTCATCCCAACTCACGGGAACCAGTTCGCCGTCCTTCCGGACAAGCGGCTGTGTCAGCCGTTTGGGACTGGCATGGAACTCAAACCCATAACGGCCCTTCACGCAGAGCATGCCGTTGTTGGGCGCCACATCCCGCCCGGTCACACGGACAACACGGTTAAGGCGCCGGTCCACATGCAGCGTCATCTGGCAACCCACCCCGCAGTAGGGACAGGTGGTATTCACCTTGTCAAGTTGCCACCCCCGCCCTTTTCCCACCGTCTTCTTGTCAATCAGGGCACCCGTCGGGCACAACTGGACACACTCACCACACTGGACGCAACTGGATTCACCCATGGGCAGGTCATCATCGCAGATCACCTTGGTGTCGTGCCCCCGGAATCCGAAATCCAACACCTCATTGACCACCACGTCATTACAACCGACGATACACCGGCCGCAGCGGATGCACTTAGCGTGATCCCGGTGGATGAACTCCCCGGTATCATCGTTCTCAATCGGGGGTTCAACGGCAAACGACGGACGCTCCAACCCCAGTTCATAGGCCGCGTTCTGCAGTTCGCAATCGCTGTTCCGTTCACAGGCAAGGCAATCGTGCCTGCCCGAGGCCAACAGCAGATCGACCACCAGCCGCCGCGCCGAGTGGATGACATCGGAGTCCGTCCTCACGACCATGCCATCCTTGACCTCAATCGTGCAGGAGGTCTGCAGTCCACGCATGCCGTCCACCTCCACCAGGCAAAGGCGGCACTTCCCGGTGGCGCCCGTGTGGTGGTGATAGCAAAGGGTCGGGATATGGATCCCGTGCTGGCGAGCCGCCTGCAGCAGGGTCTGACCGGCCTGCACCTCAAGGCTTTGCCCGTTCATTGTGATCTTCATTTAACCCCCACTGCCGGTTTCGCTTTTCCATTCCGGCGCACCATCCCGAACTTGCACGCCTCGTAACAGGCCCCGCACAGGATGCACGCCTTCTGGTTGATGACATGCACACTCTTGCTCTTGCCGGAAATGGCCGACACCGGACAACGCCGCGCACACACGGTACACCCCACGCACCCATCGGCATCAATGTCGTAGGTCACCAGTTTGGAGCACTTCCCGGCCGGACACTTCTTTTCAAGGATATGCGCCTTGTATTCATCCGGAAAATGACGGAGCGTTGAAAGCACCGGATTCGCCGCCGTCTGCCCCAACCCGCAAAGCGAGGAGCGCTTGATCTCATTCCCCAGCGTCGTCAGGCGCTCAATATCCTCCATCGTCCCTTCGCCGGCACAGATCCGGTTAAGAATTTCCAGCATGCGGCGGGTCCCCTCCCTGCACGGCACACATTTCCCGCAGGATTCCTCCTGGACGAACTCGATGAAGAACCGCGCCACATCCACCATACAGGCATCTTCATCAATGACAATCAGCCCCCCGGATCCCATGATGGCGCCAAGTTCATTCAGCGATTCGTAGTCAAGCGGCACGTCAAGATGATCCACCGGTATGCATCCACCTGACGGCCCGCCAATCTGGGCCGCCTTGAAGCGCTTGCCATCCTTGATGCCCCCGGCAATGTCATAGACGACTTCACCCAGCGGCGTCCCCACCGGGACTTCCACCAGACCGGAAATGTTCACCGCCCCTGCCAGCGCAAACACCTTGGTTCCCCGGCTTTTCGGGGTCCCGTAGGCCGCAAAGGCGTCTCCACCATTGAGAATGATGTACGGCACATTCGCAAACGTCTCCACGTTGTTCAGGACGGTCGGCTTCTTCCACAACCCCTTCTGCGCCGGGAATGGCGGACGCGGACGCGGCTCGCCGCGCCGCCCCTCGATCGAGGCGATCAGCGCCGTTTCCTCCCCGCACACGAAGGCGCCTGACCCCATCCGGATCTCCAGGTCGAACGAGAAATCCGACCCGAGGATCTTATGCCCCAGCAGCCCCGCCCCTCGCGCCGAATCTATGGCACGCTGCAAACGCTCCACTGCCAACGGGTATTCCGCACGCACATACACGTATCCCTGGGACGCCCCGATGGCAAATCCACCGATCATCATCCCTTCAATCACACTGTGGGGGTCCCCCTCCAGAATGCTCCGGTCCATGAACGCACCCGGATCCCCCTCATCGGCATTGCAAAGCACATACTTGATGTCAGCATGGCTCTGCCGGGCAAACGCCCACTTGAGATGGGTGAGAAACCCCGCCCCACCCCGCCCCCGGATACCGGACTTGCGAACCTCGTCAATCACGGACTCGGGCGTCATCGAGGAAAGCATCTGGGAAAGCGCCTGATAGCCGTGCCGCCCGATGTATTCATCAATGCGGTTCGGATCAATCACGCCGCAATTTCGCAGCACAACCTTGGTCTGCCGCTTGAAATAACCAATCTCGCTCTGCACAGGAACGGAAACCAGGCCCGGCCCCTCCTTCCAGGTCAGGCGTTCGACAATCTCGCCCTTCAGGAGGTGCTTCTCCACAATCTCGACCGCATCAGCCTCGGCAACATGCTGGTAGTAGACGTTGTCCCGACCCATCAATAGGATCGGCCCGCCGGAGCATGGCCCCATGCAACCCGTCTCAACAACCACAATCTCCCCGTCCAGGGAGTGTTTCTGCAGTGCCGTCAACAGCGCCGCCTTGATTTTCATTGCGCCCGATGCCATGCATCCGCCGCCGGCACAGAGGAAGATCTTTTCTTTCTTGCCGCTATTCACGGCTTCGCGCCGGGCGGCAAGATCGGCATCCGTGGCGATGATCTCGGGATTCCTTTTCATGATCGTTCCATTAGTCGGCTGGTTGATTCCTGTAGTGGGCCAGTATGTCCCTGATCTGCTCGGGTTTTACGAATTGATGGACATCGTCATTGATCATCATCGCAGGCGCCAACCCGCACGCGCCAAAGCACCGCCCCACATCGAGGGAGAAAAGCCGGTCGGCCGTCGTCTGCCCCACCGTGATGTTCAGGGCCTGTTCCAGCGCCTCCAGCACCGCCTTGCCGCCCCGGACGTAACAGGCCGTGCCAAGACAAACCCGGATCACGTACTTGCCGCGCGGCACCCGCGAGAAGAAGGAGTAGAATGTCACCACGCCATAGACCCGGCTGTAAGGCTCGCCAAGCCCTTCACTGATCGTCCGCAGCACATCCGCGGGGAGGTACCCGAAGATCGACTGTGCGGCCTGCAGTACCGGAATCAGCGCCCCGGGCTTGCCCTGGTACTCCCGGATGACCTGCGCCAGCTTTTCGTGCGCGCCGGTCCTGACCCCGGCCGCGCACTGACATGTACACATTCCCCCTGCTTCACTCATGACATTACCTCGGATCAGTAACTGAAATTATATTCATATATACCACGCTGTGGTACTTACGTCAACTCAACGTCCTGCACTTACCCAACAAATAGTAAATGTGTCTGGCTTGGCTGCGCAAGTCAAGCCTGCCATCGCACGCATGGCCTCGGACAAAGGGCGCATCTCCAGGTCACGCCCTCCATTCCCGACACCGACTTCCTTGTCCGCAGCCAACGTATCTAACCATTCTGAAGGCCCGGCATTCATGGCACCCCGAAGGGCGGAACTTCGATCGATTCAATTCATGTCAGCACGTCTTTCACGGCCTTCAGGAGAAGAACCGGATCTGCGGTTGCCAAGTACTTCTTGATTCCAGGGGCACATGCCAAACGGTTCTCTTCTTCCCTATTATTGCGCACGATGCTCGCATCATACATCACCACGGGAATGGACTGCGTCCTCGGCATGGCATGGAGAATGGACGCCACCGAATCGCCATTCATTCCACTCAGCACGCGTTTCACCAGGATGACGTCCGGCAGGCACACTGCGGCCTTTTCCAGAACTTCAGGCCCTGTCGCCGCCTCGTCGACCACAAAGCCGCCGGCCTGGAGTACCCGGCTCACCCGGGAGGCAACCTCCAGATCATCTTCCCCGACCAGAATGGTCTTGCGCGAGGCTCCTCGGTGTATTTCAAGGATTGCATGCATCTGGTTCACCAGTTCGTTCTTGTCGCAGGGCTTTGCGATGAAGCCATCCACCGGGATCCCCCGGAAATAGTCCTTCGTCGTCGTGCGAGCCGTAAACACAAGCACCGGATACAGCAGGGTGTTGTTGCTCGACATAAGCCGTTTCAAGAGGCCGATGCCCCCCATACCGGGCATGCTGATATCCAAGAGGATGAGATCAGGAGGGGTGGCGGCGATCTTTTCCAAAGCCGCTTCCCCGCTATCAGCAATATCCACACTAAACCCCTTGAAGTTCAGAAAATCGCTCAACACTCTCAGGATCAGTTTGTCGTCATCCACAAAGAGAACACGCTTGGGTTTATCCATGTTCATGGGACACTATTCCTTTCTGTTTAGGTTGTTCGAAATCACAGAGGCCGATACAGTCCGCATCGCCGCTTCGACGCAATCCAGCAGTTCCTCTTCACCCCATGCATCACGCAGAATCGGAAGCTCCAACCCCTTCAGTATCGCTTGCCGGGCCGGGGCCAGCGTCCCGCTGGCTACAGCCACCAGGGGAACATTCTGCAATTCCCCAGCCTTCATGCATAGCATCAGATCCCTTTCCCCTTCGCCCTGCGTTACAGCGTCCAGAATCACAGCGTCAGGCTTGGTCCTGCGCACGCAGTCAATAACATCGTCACCACATCCGCAGTGGGTGACACGGTACCCGCCGGAAGCAAGCGATTGTTCGATCAATGCTCGTACCGCCTGATTGCTGTTGGCAATCAGGACAGTCGGGGCATCCGCCACAGGCATCCTGATGGATACGCGCGTGCCCCGCGCCCGGCCCGGCGGTGGACTCTGAATCAACATCTGGCCGCCATGTAACTCGACAATCTCTTTGGCGATGGGCAGTCCCAGTCCCGTGCCGCTGACATGTTCATCCACCCTGAAGTACTTCTCGGTGACCCGCGCCATGTGTTCCGGGGCGATGCCGATCCCGTTGTCGGTCACCTCCACAACCAGGGTCCCGGATGCGCCACTTCCCCTGCACAGGACAACTTCCACGCACCCCCCCGGGGGAGTGAATTTAATCGCATTGCCGATAACGTTAATCATGGATCGCATCATTTTGAACGCATCACACTCTATGAATCCCAATCCCTGGCCCAGTGACAACACCACGTCAATGCTATTCGCCTGCGCCTGCGCCTTTAGTGCCGCGACCCCCTGTCGAATGAGCCTGTCAAACGGAACTCTGGCCTTTAACAGTTGTATGGTCTTGGACTCCAATCGGCTGAAATCCAGAATACTCTCAATTGTGATCACCATTCGCTGGCAATCCGTATCAAGCAGTCGCAGATACTGCCCCACCGACTCCGACACCGGGCCGAGCACACCCTCCAGCAGGTTTGAGACGGCAAACCGCATCGAGGTAAGGGGGGTCTTTAATTCATGCGATACACTGGACACAAATTCCGCCCGGGCCCGATCATGCTCCTCCAAACGCGCCACCGCCCTGAGCAATTCATCTGTTCTCTCGGCAACGCGCCGTTCCAGTTCGGCATTCATCTGACGGATGCCTTCCTCGGCCTGCTTCCGCTCCGTAATATCGCGGTTGATCCCCAGTAATCCGGTGATGGCGCCGGTGTGGTCGTGCAAAGGCACTTTGGTCGTCAATACCCAACGTTTGTTGCCCTTGGAGTCGGTGATGAGCGCCTCGCGGTTGACACACACCTGATCACGGCGCAACAGAACCTGCTCCTCTGCCAGGAACTGTTCCGCCAGTCCGCACGGAAAGTAGTCAGCGTCCGTCTTGCCTGTGAGCTCGTCCGGAGTAGAGGCACCAAAGAACATTGCGGTGGCCGGGTTGACCGCCACAAAACGGCTTTCCCTATCCTTCAAGTAGACCTGGTCCGGGATGTTGTCAATGACACTGCGCAATAGATCATGCTCCTCAGTCAGCGCTTTCTGCACATGGTCTCGCTCAATGGCGTAACCAATGGCCCGTTCCAGCAACTCGCCATCCGTCTGCCCTTTGACAATGTAGTCCTGTGCTCCCTGCTGGACCGTGCTGGTCGCCAAGTCCTGATCGTCCAACCCGCTCAACACGATAATCGGCACCCGTACACCCGTCGCTTGCATGCGAACAAAGGTGTCGATTCCCTGACTGTCAGGAAGTCCGAGATCCAGGAGGACAAGATCGATCGCACCTCCTGCCAACTCGCGGAACGCCGCTGCAAGGCAGTCGGCCCGCCGGACTTGAAAAACATGGTTCCGCGAATGAGACAAACGCGTCTGCAAGAACAGGGCGTCAACTTCGCTATCCTCCACCATCAGGATGGTGATGCTATGCTTCATAGCTCCGATGTTAGACCGATCCACCCGATTGTCAAACTCTTCCACAGATTCACCTTGGCGCAAAAAACCTGAGTCACCGTAGTTGCCCACTCAGAAATACCCTGATGCAAAATCAGGATATTCCCCGGTTGGCAACAGGGCAAAATCCCCCTATGCTCCAAGCCAGAGAGCGACAACATGGGCGACGGTGAGACAACGAATCAAAGGGTGACATCATGAACTCACGAAAAGCAGTACTCGTCGATGACAATCCGGTTGATCTCTTCTACCTGGATCGACTCTTTCAACATCGCCGCTATCAGGTTGCATCCTATTCTGATCCGGTGATGACTCCCCTCCATCGCTGCAAGGCATGCCCCTGCGAACTGAAGATAACAGGGTGCCCCGATATTATCGTTTCCGACTTCAACATGCCGAGAGTAAATGGGGTGGAATTCGTGGAATCCTTTCTCAACAAGGGTTGTCAATGCCGTCACATCGCCATCATCTCCGGAGACAATCTCAAGCAATTGGACTTGAATCGGATGGCGAAGCACAGAACACGGTTCTTTACCAAGCCGCTGGATCTTGACGATTTCTACGATTGGCTCGACCAGATTGAACTGGCATTTTCGAACCGCCTCCCGCAGGATCCACCGGAAGACAGTAACGCCCTTTGTCCTGTGGGTTGGTAAGGGTGATGTGGTGTATTCACATTTACGCACGATTCAGGAAGACATACGTTTCATTTTGCTGTTTGGTTAACGGATGAAAGACTTCACCTCGCCAAAGGTCGTTCAAGAAATGAGGGACACGTCGTCATATCGCGGGAAGACCTCCACCCGCCGGAGATCCAAGCGTACCCCATCGGTTGTTACCGCAGCCCCCCCCCCCCCAACCCCCCCCCCCCACCAGCCGCCGGGGGTCCACCAACAAGCACACGA
>JBIJCW010000106.1:0-7915 GCA_044344495.1 Kiritimatiellia bacterium
CCCCACCCAACCCCCGTCCCCACTCGTGCGGCAGTTGGAACACAAACTCGCATTCGAACAAATACTCGCAACGGCGTCCACCTGGCTCGCGAATGTGACAAGCACAGACCTGGACGCAGTCGTGAACCAGGTCCTGGCCGATGCGGGCCGCTTTATCGGGGCGGATCGCAGTTACCTGTTTCATGTCGACGACAATCTCACCGTGGCCGACAACACCAACGAATGGTGCGCCCGGGGCATTCGCTCCCAGATCGCTGAACTGCGGAATATCCCCACCGGCGGGTTCCGCTGGATGCGGCAACAGTTGCGCAATGGTCAGCCGCTGTGCCTCCCGCGCGTCGCGGACCTTCCCCCGGATGCGGCGGCGGAACGGCAGCTCATGGAACAGGGCAAGGTCCGATCCGCCATTCTCGTACCCGTCCGGCATAGCGGCAAACTGGTCGGATTCATCGGCTGTGATGCCGTCCGGCAAGAGCGCCATTGGACCGACGCTGATGTCCGCCTGCTGCGGATCCTGGGGGAGGCCCTCGCTGACGCCATGACTCGCTGCCGCACCGATGAGGCCCTGCACAATATGGCCCAGGAATGGCAGAGCACCTTTGATAGTGTATCCGATGCGGTATGGTTGCTGGATGCCGACCAACGCATCCTTCGCTCCAACAAGTCCGCCGAAGCCTTGTTCGGTAAACCCATTAACGAAATGCTGGGGCGTCACTGCTGGGAAATCGTCCACGGCACCGATAAGCCCATCCCGGAGTGCCCCGTCGTTCGCATGAAGCGCACCCGCCAGCGGGAGTCCATGGAACTGGCCATTAACGGACGCTGGTATCAGGTGACGGCAGACCCGATGCTGGCCCAGAATGGCGAACTGCTCGGCGTGGTTCATATCGTCAGCGACATCACCGAGCGGAAACGGACCGAGGAGACCCTGCGCAGGTTGACAACCGAACTGGAGCTGAGGGTTGACGAGCGAACGGCCGCGTTGAAAGAAAGCATGTCCCGGCTGGAGACCCTGAGGGAGGTCGTCAGCCGCGGCCCGGTCGTCCTCTTCCTCTGGCGGGTCGCTCCTGGCGAGTGGCCCGTTGAAATGGTATCGGACAACGTGGCTGCCATCCTGGGCTACACTGCCGAGGATTTCATGAGCCGCCGGGTGTCATGGCCGGGCATCACCCACCCGGAGGACGCACGACGGCTGGAGGCCGAGGTCGCTCACTATCTCGATCAGGACATTCCGGAATGGAGTCAGGAGTATCGCGTGATAACCCGATCGGGGACCCTGTGCTGGATCCAGGACTGGAACCGTCTCATCAAGGATACCCGGGGAACCGTCACCCATATCCAAGGGATTCTCGTGGATGTCACGGAGCGCAAGGCGGCGGAACTCGCGGTCGCCCGAAACAATCGCGCCCTGAACATGCTGGCACAATGCAACCGGGCGTTGGTTCGCGCGACGAGCGAACAGGCATTGCTGGATGACCTTTGCCGGATCGTCATTGAGGCGGGCGGCTACCGGGCGGCATGGATCGGCTACGCCGAACAACAAGCGCGGAAGTCGATACGGTTGGCTGCCCACGCCGGTTTCGCCGGGGAACGGTTCCCTCTCACGCACTCACCGGGGACCGGCGCCAAGTCCGGCGCCTGCCCCGCCCGCAAGGCGATCCGCACCGGCAAACCATCCGTTTGTCTGGATATTTCCAAGACCCCGATACCAGCGGCATTCAGGCGCGAAATCTTGAAACACGGCTGCACATCGGCGCTGGCCATGCCGTTGCTGATGCCGGAAGCTTGCCTGGGCGCGCTGGTCGTCTATGCCACCGTGCCCGACGCGTTCGAGAAGGCCGAGATCGCGTTGTTCCAGCAGTTGGCCAACGACCTTTCGGTCGGCATCATGGCGCTCCGGGGTCGCGAGCAGCGCAGGGAATTGGAGCGTCGCGTGCTCGACATCGCCGAACGGGAGCAACGGCGGCTCGGACAGGACCTGCACGACGGCGTCCTTCAATCCATCGTCGCCACCGGTTACCTGATCTGTGCGGCCCGGGATACGCTCGCCCACGAGTTTCCGAAGGTAGCCGCTAAATTGGAACAAGGCCAACGATTGGTCGACAAGGCCGTGCAGCAGGCCCGCGAACTGTCAAAAGGACTCTTCCCGTCGGAGATACAGTGGGGCGGGATTGGGGATGCCTTGCAGGAACTGGCCAGGCAAACCGAGGATACGTTCGGCATTGCCTGCCGTTTCACGGGACGCAAGAACGCCGAACCGATGGACATCACCCTGGCAAGCCACATCTATCGCATCGCACAGGAGGCGGCGAACAACGCCGCCAAACACAGCAAAACCAAGGCGATTTATATCCGTCTGTCGCTTGACCATGGACGCCTGGCGCTGACCGTACGGGATTCCGGCATTGGCTTCACCAAGTCGGCGGGGCCATCGATCGGCATGGGCCAGCGGATCATGCAATACCGGGCCGACATCATCGGCGCCACCCTGCGCATCGAGAGCCGCCAGCGAAAAGGCACCACCGTCACTTGCGTACTCCCTCCCTCCGCCACACGCCGCAAGGCAAGAACGCCGGCGCGCATCCCGTCTAGAAATGCGTGATCATGCTCAGGTAGATCCGGCGCGCATCCCTGCCGATATGGCCCGATTGCGGACTGTCCATATTGAACGTGGCAGGCGGAACATCGTCTTCCAAAAGGTTCTCAGCGACAAGTTTAAGCAGGATATTCTTCCTGACCTGACAACTCACCGCCATGTTGACCAGTGAACGGGACTCATCATAAATCGGATGTTGGACGCCGTCAGGATTGTTGATCCCGCCCGGATCCGCGACAAAATAGAGATCGCATGTCAGGCGATCCGAGAAGAACTCCGACCTCAGGTTCACCTTCACCTGCTGCTCGGGATAGCGCACCACATCGCGATTGTCGATATCCAGAAGTTCGTAGCCAACGCTCGCCTTGAGGTCATCGGTGATGTCGTACGACAGAACCGCTTCCCCGCCGTTGATGTATTCATTGCCCTTGATATTGACATAACTTCCGACCCAGCCCACCGTGTCAACCACGTGATCCCATCCCTCGGGCTGGACATAACCATCGTCGCGATTGAACCATATCCAGGAGAGGCGGTCCCGGTAGATGTTGTGGAACAGATTGAAGGACAGGTTCATGCGCTGTTCCGGAAAGTTCTTGATGTAATTGAGTTCGATGCTTTCCAGGGTTTCGGTCTTGAACTCAGGCAGCGTCCGGAACCCCCCGGCGGCGAGAACATGGTCAAACAAGTCCCGCCAGTTATACATGGCCGGTTCGGGGAAGCGGAACCCCTTCTGGTACGACAGTTTGACAGTATCGTTCTCTCCCAATTCATAGACCAGCCCGACACGGGGCGACACCTGCTCCAGGTCATCCGGCGTAAACGCCGGAGGGGTTATTCCGGCGGCGGAATTGTACGTCTGATAAGCCCCTTGAAACATCTTGTCGTACCGGAGTCCAACGTAACCGGTCAGGCCCTTTGCCAGCGTAATCACGTCCTCGGAAAACAATCCCATCGTGACGTACTCGCCCGTGGCATCATTGCCGGGACCGATCAGATCGTTAGCGCGGAAGAACTGCTTCATGCTGTTCATGTCGCGGTAGCCCACCGAGCCGCCCAAAGCGATGCGATGGTTCTGGAACATCGCCGTCCGGTAAATCAGTTTCCCCTCTTCGCCCACTTCGTCGCCACCACTCTTGTCACCCAGCGCAAACGCCGGCAACGTGTTGGCGGACCACAGGTAGTATTCGTCGAACACTTCACCGGACGCGATGTACTCCAGTGAATTGTCACTGTTCAGTTCAGAGAGGTACTTGGCCTGCCACAGAAGATACTGGCTATGCACATAGCCCTGCTCATTGAACGAAAACATATCCTGCTGCGTCTGGCCGAAAATCACATGGGCACTGAAATTGTCATACCTCCAGTACGTCGCCAGCCGATAATTGTCGTCGACAAATCGGTAAGGTCTGGCGGAGCGAATCATCGCCTTCGTATCGAAATTCCCCAACTGGGTCGCCCAGGCCTGATTGGCCTTGGAATGCTCATAATCCCACGCGTCGTCAGCCTCAAACCCCTCGGCGGTGAAGTAGGCGGCGTCCACATACACGTCCCGTCCGGGACCATAGGACTCGCCGTACCCCACCTCCATCTTCTTGAACTCATCCTTGAATCCATATTCAAGACTGCAAGTCCCACCGGCGTCATCCGTCCCGTTGCGCGGGGTCACATTGATAAAGCCATCGAACGCCCCGCTGCCATGCACAATGGCGCCCGGCCCCGTAACAACCTCCAGCCGCTTGATATCGCCCATCACGGGCGTGGACACGCTTTCCAGCATTCCAAAATGGACCCTATGGTTGACATTATGACCGTCAATCAAAAGCAGGGTGCGCCATGTATTTTCACTGGTGATGCCGCGCCCCCCGATTTGGAGGCCTTCACGAGGACTTCCCCCCAGGGCAAAGGACGGGCACTTCATCTCGACAAGATCCCCCAGCGTTCGGATCGGCGAAACTTCAATCTCATCCGCATTGAAAGTCTGAGAGAATCCGGGATTCTTCGCCTTTTCGACCTCGAAGAAACTGGCGGAAGACAGAACATCGATCTTCATCAGTTCCTCCATTGACATATGGGTCAGGCCACCCACCCTCCCGTTCGTTGATGTCTGCGCACAGACAGCAAAAGGTTGCAGGAGCCACCCCGCCAGCAGAACCTTCAGATATAAACGGATACCGGCGATTCCCATCAAGGAGCGGTCATGCGGCATCGGAACCTCGGCAGATAATCGGAACGACGGCATCGTCTTCATCGGTATCCTCCTGTTCACTGAGATGTTCAACACAACTCGTACAACCAGAGTAACTCACTGCCCCGTCATGTATAATCGCCCAAGCGAATGTTCCCTCTCTCCGGCCTATTCGTCAACCCCTATTCTTCACTTTTTCACACTTTTTCAGGCGTAAATACCGATAACCAGCACATCAGATCGGCTGGCGCTTGATGACCACCGCGGTGATATCATCCTGGATTCCGTCCGGTTCAGAAAATCGCCTCACCTCGTCAAAGAGGGTCCTGATGATCTCGGCGGACGGGCACTCCCGCACCCGCAAGATGATATCCATCACGCGCTGTAACCCGAACTCTTCATCGCTTGGCGAGGTCGCTTCAAGAATTCCATCGGTCAGGAAGACGGCAAGCTCCCCCGGCTCGATGCGCACCCGGGTGGACACCAGCCGATCGACCTCCCCGTTGATGCCAAGCGCCGGCGCGGTGGGGACCAACTCCACCTTTATCCCGCCGCTGGCCGCCAGGATATACCCCGCTGGATGACCCGCATTAATGACCTCCAGAACACCCGCCCCAGGCGAAAACCGGGCGGCCAACATAGTCACAAAGCGATCACTGCTAAGGTCTTTCAGGAGAAGGTGCCGTACCTGCGCCATGAGATCATCGATCGGACGGTCCGCCAGAACCAGTGCTCTCAGGTAGGCGCGGACATCGGTCATGAGAAGTGCCGGACCAAGCCCATGCCCGGTCACATCCCCGATCACCACATAGATGTCGCCGTTCGGGCAACCGAGGAAATCATAGTAATCACCCCCGGTTGCCTCCGCGGGACAGGACACTCCCGCAATGTCATATCCGGCGACGATCGGCATCGCGGAGGGAAACAGTAACCGCTGGACGTCGCGGGCAATGCGAAGCTCCTCCTCGCGCGCCAGCAGCATCCGCTCCGCTACCCGGCGGGCCCGGCGATCCTCGGCTTCCTTCAGTTCCCGACCCACCGCCGCCACGAGGCGGGCCATGTTCCCCTTCATCAGGTAATCCTGGGCTCCTGCCTTCATGGAGGCTACCGCCACGTCTTCCCCGATGCTGCCCGAGACAATCAGGAACGGCACGTCAATGTCGCAGATTCGAACAATCTTCAGGGCCTCGGTTGAACTGAAGTTCGGCATGTTGTGATCTGAAAACACGATGTCCCATTTCCGGTCCTTCAACGCCTTGTCAAGATCGGCGGCATTGTCCACGCGGCAGGAATGCGGCTCATATCCCCCGCTACGGAGATACGCCAGAAGCAGGCGTGCATCGAATTCCGAATCCTCGACAATCAAGGCATTCAATGTCGCGCTCATGGTCGTTGCACCAGATTTGCCAACAGTTCAGAAATCCCCTCCGGAGACAGCACATGGGTGGCCGCTCCCATGCGGATCGCCTCCCCCGGCATTCCGTGTACCACCGAACTCGCCTCATCCTGGGCAATGGTCACAGCCCCTCGCTCTTTCATGCGTTTGAGTTCGACGGCACCGTCGGCTCCCATGCCGGTCAACAAGACCCCGACCGCTGAATCCCCACACACATCCGTTACGGAACGAAACAGAAAAGAGACGGCTGGCCGCAGGCCGTTCTCCGCCGGATCGCGGCTTAACAGGATCGTCCCGTCACTTCTGATTCCCAGGTGAAAATCATCCGGGGCAAGATAGACATGCCCGGGTGCCGTTTTCATGCCCGCCTCGGCTACATGGACCGGAAACCCCGTCGAACTCCCCAACCAATCGGCCAACCCCCGCACAAATCCACTGGAAATATGCTGCACACCCAGTATCGGAAGCGGAAACTCCTTGGGAAGGTTCTTCAGGATGGTAAGCAACGCCGCGGGCCCTCCGGTGGATGCACCCACGGCAACCAGGCCCGGGGGCGGACCGGGTGACTTGGGTAGTTGGATCACTCTCGAGGGCCGCCGGACGACTGCGGGACGCCGGCGTTGCCGTTTCACAAGCTTGCACCCGGCCGTTTCCTTCAGGGTTCGCATGATACTCGCCATCTCCTCCTGAAACTGCGGATGGCCGGGCCCAACAGGCTTCTTGACGAAGGCCACGGCACCCGCGTCCAAGGCCATGAAGGTCTTGTCCATTTCACCGGGCTTCGTACTGCCACTGCAAATGACGATCGGAATGGGGTCTGTTTCCATGATTCGCCGGGTGGCCTCAAATCCATCCATCACGGGCATCAGGATGTCCATCAGGATCACGTCCGGCCGGTTGCTGGCAATGAGAGCCAAAGCCTGCTCTCCGTCTCCGGCGATCCCGCTGATCACGATTGACGGATCATCCTTGCATATATGCGCGAACAACTTCTGCTGGATCGGCGAATCATCCACGATCAACACGTTGACAGGCTTCAGGTTCATATTCACAGCACCCTTCGTAATGCTTCAAGAAGATCACTCTGATCAAAACTGCTTTTTACGATGTAGGCATTCGCCCCCGCCTCCATCCCGCGTACACGATCCTCCGGGGCCGACCGCCCGGTGATGAGAATGACCGGTTTGTCCGCCACCCGCGGATCGCCACGAATCCGGCTCGTCAACCCAAACCCGTCCAATCGCGGCATTTCGATATCGCTAACCACCACATCATAGTCGGCGGACTGCAGGGCGTCCCATGCCTCTTCGCCATCCACGGCTGTTTTTACCGCATAACCCGCCGATTCAAGGATGCTCTTGAACAACATTCGCGAAATAATGGAATCCTCTACCACCAGCACGCGCTTCCGGCGCACGGGCACCGACGGACCGCGCGGTTGCGGGGGCGGACGCCTCGTTATCGTATAGGCGGCCGTTTTCATGATGTCACCCACATTAAGCACAGGCACTACTTTCCCCGACCCCAGAACCGCGGCGCCCGCGAGATGGCGCACCCTAAGGAGCGGCTTGAGGAACGGCTTGACCAGCACCTCATCCTCCATCAGAACCTTGTCCACCGCGAACGCCACACGCCGCCCGGCGGCATCCCTCAGCAAAACGTAGACCAGCAACAGCCCCCCCCCCTTGTCCAACACGGGAATTTCCAGCACATCGGGAAGACGGACAAACGGAGC
>JBIJCW010000170.1:0-4707 GCA_044344495.1 Kiritimatiellia bacterium
TTGCCCATGGTACGGCCACGACGGGGTCGGATGGCTCGTTCATCGTCAAGTTCATCGCAAAGCCGGACCCGTCCGCGCTGGAGAAGGACGAGCCAACCTTCAACTTCACCATCAATGCCGACGTGACCGACACCACTGGTGAGACAAGGTCGGATTCGCAGACTGTACGAGCCGGATTCACGGCGTTACAGGCGACGCTGGCCGCCAACGAGTGGCAGACGCCCGAGAAACCGGTCGAACTGACGATCTCCACACAGTCGCTGGATGGGGAGGGCCGGGCGGCCCGGGGGGTGGTCAAGATCCACAAACTCAAGCAACCGGAGAAGGTGGCGCGTTCAACCACGCAACAGCAGCCCTATCGGATGTATCGGGCTGATCGGACGAATCGCTTGCGGCATTCCAATGGGGTGAGGCCAAAGATTGATCCGGCCGATCCGAACTCATGGGAGTTGGCTGAGGTTGCTGTTGAGAGGGCGTTCCAGACCGACGCCTCCGGCAAGGGGAAGTTGGATGCCCAATTGCCGGCCGGGATATACCGGGCGATACTGGAGACCAAGGACCGGTTCGGCAAAGCGGTTACCTGCCGGCTTGGGGTGCTGGTGGTTGACCTGAAAGAAAAGACCTTTCCTGTCAAGGTGGCCAACCGGTTTGCCGCGGAGAAGTGGTCGGTGGAACCGGGTGAATCATTCGTCGGGTTCTGGGGTACCGGTTACGACAGGGGGCGGGCGTTTGTAGAAGTGGAGCACTGCGGCAAGATTCTCAGTGCGCGGTGGACCGATGCCGACCGCACGCAGGAAGTGTTCGAGCAGGCTGTTGGCGAGGAGATGCGCGGCGGGTTCACGATTCGCCTGACTTATGTGCGCGAGAACCAGGCCTATCTGGAGGACCGGGTGGTGGATGTGCCGTGGTCGAACAAGAAGTTGATGGTCAAGTGGGAGCATTTCACCTCGAAACTCGAGCCGGGCAAAAAAGAGACATGGACGGCGGTGGTGAGTGGGCCCGATGCCCGGAAGACCGTGGCCGAAATGGTGGCGGGGTTGTACGACGCGTCGCTCGATCAGTACCAGCCGCACCAATGGATACAGGAGTTCAATGTCTTCCGCCGGGAGTACAGCGGAGTGAGCGCGCAGTTCGAGAACGGCATGCGGGGATTCAATGGCTTGCACGGATATTGGATAACGGATTCGAAGCGTGTGGGGTTCCCGTACCGGCACTTCCCGGCAGACTTGACGGCGAACGTCTGGGGCTACGGTCGTTTGCAAGTAGTCTCGAAAACGCGTAGATACAAGGCGGCTGCGGTTGACGCGGGAGGTGAGATGGAGATGTCCAGTATGCCATTGGCGCCAGTGCGGATGGAAAGCG
Source organism: Kiritimatiellia bacterium (assembly GCA_044344495.1). Lineage (GTDB taxonomy): Bacteria > Verrucomicrobiota > Kiritimatiellia > CAIKKV01 > CAITUY01 > CAZDUS01. The sequence goes on from JBIJCW010000170.1 coordinate 1,363, forward strand.
CCAAGGTAGAGGCGGGGGAGCGCCAAGACAACGTGAACGGCGCTCCAGACGGTCGGTCGCCCCCCGGTCCCGATCTCAGCACGGTATCGGCCCGCAAGAATCTCAACGAAACCGCTTTCTTCCTTCCGCAATTGGTAAGCGACGCCGAAGGTGTGGTGCGGATGGAGTTCACGATGCCGGAGGCGTTGACGGAGTGGAAGTTCATGGGATTCGCCCACGACCGTGATTTGCGGAGCGGTTACCTGCAAGACAAAGTCGTCACGGCCAAGGACCTGATGGTCGAACCGAACCCGCCCCGGTTCGTGCGCGAAGGGGACATCATCGAGTTCACGGTCAAGGTTAGCAACCAATCGGCGGTGCGCCAGGCCGGCAGGGTGAAGCTGACGTTCGCGGATGCGAGGACACTCAAGGAGATGAACGGGGAACTCGGGATTCAGACGTCGGAATCCAGGCTCCAGCATGCGGCGTCGGGATTGAAGAATGATGAATACGCGTTCGATGTTCCGGCCAAGGAATCAAAGACGTTTGCATGGCGGATCACGGTTCCGGACGGGATGGATTTCCTCACCTACAAGGCGGTCGGGGCGACGGATCGGCTGAGTGATGGGGAGGAAGGGTATCTGCCTGTGCTATCGCGGAGGATTCTGGTGACCGAATCGCTTCCCCTGCCGATCCGCGGGCCGCAGACCAGGACGTTCGAGTTCGCGAAGTTGGCCAACTCGGGCAAGTCCAAGACGCTCAAGCACGAGACATTGACGGTGCAGATGGTCAGTCAGCCTGCCTGGTATGCGGTGATGGCGCTGCCTTATTTGATGGAATACCCGCACGAGTGCAGCGAACAGACGTTCAACCGGCTGTACGCCAACGCGCTGGCCCGGTTTATTGCCAACAGTGATCCCAAGATCCGCCGGATCTTCGACCAGTGGAAAGGCACGCCGGCGCTGGACAGTCCGATGGAGAAGAACCAGGACCTGAAGATGGTCATACTGGAAGAAACCCCGTGGTACCGGCAGGCGGTGAATGAGAGCCAGGCGCGCCGGAACGTGGGTATCCTCTTTGATGCGAACCGGCTGAACGACGAGACGGATCGGACGTTCCGCAAACTGGCGGAGATGCAGTTGGGCGACGGGTTGTGGCCGTGGTTTCCGGGCTGCCGGGGCGACGAGTATATTACGCTCTACATCGTGACGGGGTTTGGGCGTCTGCGGCATCTCGGGGTGGAGAATGTGGACATGAGCAGCGCGCTCAAGGCCCTGGGTGCGCTCGATGGGTGGATGGATCGGCACTACCGTGAGATCATGCAGAGGCCGCATCCGGAATTGTATGTCCCGGAATCGATGGATGCGATGTATCTGTATGGGCGGAGTTTCTTCCTCAAGGACAAGCCCATTGCGGCGAGCCATCAGGCAGCGGTGAAGTTTTTCCTGGAGCAGTCGAAGAAGTTCTGGGTCCAAGTGAATTGCCGGCAATCGCAGGGGCATCTGGCCATCGGGTTGAAGCGGTTTGGGGATTTGGAAACGCCGGTTGCCATCATGAAGTCCATCAAGGAATACTCGGTCAGCAACGAGGAGATGGGGATGTTCTGGCGCGATACGGAGTTGAGTTGGTGGTGGTACCGGGCACCGATCGAGACGCAGGCGTTGATGGTCGAGGCGTTTGACGAGGTCATGGGGGACGCCCAGGCCGTTGAGGACTGCCGGGTCTGGTTGCTCAAGCAAAAGCAGACTCAGGACTGGAAGACCACCAAGGCGACGGCGGATGCGATCTACGGCTTGCTGTTGCGTGGCAAGAACATGCTGGCCAGTGATGCCCTGGTGGAAGTCAGTCTGGGCGGGGAGTGGATCAAGCCCATGAAGGTCGAGGCCGGGACGGGCTTCTATGAGCAGAGGTTCGTCCGCAAGGAGATCAAGCCCGAAATGGGCAAGGTTGCCGTCAAGAAGACCGACGCCGGTGTCAGTTGGGGTAGTGTCCATTGGCAGTACTTGGAGGACATGACCAAGGTCACGCCCTACGAAGGCACGCCGCTCAAGTTGAAGAAGGCGCTTTACATCAAGGAGGCGACGAAGAAGGGGCAGGAGTTAAAGCCGGTCAAGGGGGTGGTGCAGGTGGGTGATGAGCTTGTGGTTCGGGTGGAACTGAGGGTGGATCGCGACATGGAATATGTGCACCTGAAGGACCAGCGCGGGAGTGGCACGGAGCCGGTGAATGTGTTAAGCCGGACGCAGTATCAGGACGGGTTGGTGTATTACGAGAGCACGCGCGACACGGCCAGTCACTTCTTCATTCATTACCTGCCCAAGGGTGTGTATGTGTTCGAGTACAGTGTGCGGGTTCAGTTGAAGGGCAGGTATCAGACGGGGATTGCGGCGGTGCAGTGCATGTATGCGCCGGAGTTCAATAGCCACAGTGAGAGTGTGGAGCTGGAAGTGAAGTGAGAGCAGGAGCTTGGTGGATCAGAATCTCAGACTCACGGCGGTGGTGAAGGTCAGGTCGTTGCTTGATCTGTCGATGGCGGGGGCGTTGTCATAGCGATCCTCGAGGGTGATGTTGAGGTTCAGGTCGCGGGTGAGCATGGAGACCAGGCCGAATTCGGTGTTGAGGTAGAAGACGCTGGGGTCGGCGAGTTTTGGGAGGTATTCCACGCTGGCCCAGGTGAGGACATGGGCGTTGAGGATGTGTTCCACGATTCCCGCGGCGCGGCCGGCGGCGAAGGCGTCATGGCCTTCCCCTTTCTTTTCGGCGAGATAACCGGCGCCGATTTCCATTTTGCAGACGGTGCGGTCATCGCGCCAGAGGTGGATGCCGGGCGACAGGATGCCAATGACACGGTAGTCGATGTCGGCAATGGTGTCCGTGAGCCAGTCAATGTCTCCGAGGGCGTAGAACCGGCGATTTAGCTGGCGGTCATAGCGAAAGAACGCGGTGGCGTTTTCGGTATCCTTCTGGTCCTCGCTTTCGCCGTAGGCGGCGCGGGCGCGGACACGGGTGGTGTCCTGTTCGCTTTCCTTGGCGGCGTCGAGTCCCAGTCCGTAGCGGAGGGTATCGCTATTGCCCTGGGTCATGTTCATGGCGAGGGTCAGGGCGCGGTTCCATCCGTCGGGGCGTTGAGGGTTATGTTCTGCCTCGGGGGCCGGGAGGCGCAGGGTGCGGCCGGGGACGACAAATTTTCCGGAGAAGGAACTGCGCACATCGGCGCCGGTGGGTACATAGGGCGTTTTCGCGGGGGTGCTGGGGGGGTGATTGGTGAGGGAGGGTGTGAGGACCACGGGATTGGTTGGAGCGAGAGGGGCGGCTGTCACAAAGGCGGGAGGGGTGTTGGTGGAGGGGGATGTCTGGGCGGCGAAG
>JBIJCW010000171.1:0-4700 GCA_044344495.1 Kiritimatiellia bacterium
GGTTGTCGGCGCTGCGCGCCCCCCCCCCCCCCCCCCCGCCGTCGGCATGCGACGTCCCTACATCACGCGTATGCTTCGCTTGCTCCAAAACATCCTCATTTCGGCGACTGGACAATGACCCGGAAGGGAACCAGCACTTCCTTCATGGACGCCATATCCGTCTCGATCCGCAACGACGCCCCATTCAGGTCCCGCACCTGGGCCGGAAGACTCAGCTCCACCCGGTGGCGATCCGCTGAGATATCGGCCACACGCGTCTCAATGTCGGCCCGCGGTGCCGTGACTTTCTCGATCTTGAACGCCTTCTTTCCCGGTGAATATACATGCACGTAATACGTGCGCGGGATGTTGGTGGCCGATTCAATCACCATCAGGGTGGCCGGCGCCGCCACAATGTCTCCGGCCACAAACACCGTCACCGGCACATCAAGGCCCGGCATGGCGGGATTGTCGGTCTCCACCCGGATGGAAGCCGTACTCGTTCCCGGGGTCCGTCCCTCGACACACTTGACTTTCAACCGGTATCGCTTGCCCGCCTCGACGGTCTCCACCTCGGCCGAAAACCGCGGCGAAGAACTTGTCACCCCCTTGATCTGGAACGGTGTGCTGCCCATGCCCATCACCATCACACTCTGCTCAAGGTTCCCCTCGGCCGCCTGGGCGCCAAAGTGAATCCCTTCCGGCATGACCTCAATGGGTGGCACCACGTTCCCTTCAAACTCCACCCGGAGCGGGGTGTTGACTCCGCCCTCCGATTCCACATAGATCGTCTTGCGCTGCGCACCCTTCCTCCCTGCCAGATTCATGGTGGCCGCCAGTTCAACCGCGCCCCCGGGCGCCACGCTTTCGGTCGCCAGGGCCGTCGTCATACACCCGCACCCGGCCCGAACCGCGCCAATCTTAACCACCCGATCGCTGGTATTGGTCAGGATAAAGGTATGCCGGACCGTCTGCTCCGGCCCGAGATTCCCAAACCGGTACAACGGTTCCACACAGGTCAGGCCACCTGCCGGTACCGCCTTGTCATCAGCCGTACATGGGGCCACCCCCATCATCACGCCCAGCACCACGACAATCAGCGCCGCCATCCGCCGCCACAGACCGAATCCGTCAACAAGGTTATAATGACTCATGATCAACCCTTTCCTGATATCGTCGTTCCCTGACCCGGTTCTGTATACCAAACCTCCGCCCCGAAATCCATTCCCGCCGTCATCCGCCCATCAACACTGGGCGCATCTCTGAGTTTTGGCGATCCCTGCGGCCTTGTGCCGCAGGTGAAGAAAGTTGGGATGAATGGCACAGGTCCGCCGCCCCGCGTTCAACGTTTGCCTCCACCGGGGCAAGCCCGGTGGGCGGCTGATGTCATGTCGCCAAAACTCAGAGAGCCCCTCCCATCAACACTTGACATAACCACTCCAGCGTTGAAAATCCCCTCATTGAGTACCGCGGGAGACGAAGATGACAACACAGGATAAAGTTGTTTGGATGGATTTCGACGCCCTGGAACAATTCATGGTGGACGTCTTCCACGGCATCGGCGTGCCCGAGACCGACGCGCAGGTCTGCGCCGATGTCCTCATCACCGCCGACAAGCGCGGCATCGACTCCCACGGCGTCGGCCGCCTCAAGCCCATCTACTACGACCGCATCGTCCACGACAAGATCCAGAACCCGGTCACCCGCGTGGACGTCGTCCGCGACTGCCTCGCCACCGCCGTCGTCGATGGCCATGATGGCATGGGCATGGTGGTCGCCAAGCGCTGTATGGAGATGGCCATCGAAAAGGCACGACGGCACGGCCTCGGCATGGTGGTGGCCCGCAACTCCACCCACTACGGCATCGCCGGCTACTACGCCCTCATGGCCTGTAAAGCCAACATGATCGGCCTCAGCGGCACCAACGCGCGCCCCTCCATCGCCCCCACCTTCGGTGTGGAGAACATGCTGGGCACCAACCCCCTGGTGTTCGGATTCCCCACCGATGAGGCCTTCGCCTTCACCAACGACTACGCCACCTCCATCACCCAACGCGGCAAGATCGAGCAGTACGAACGCGAAGGCACCCCCATGGCACCCGGTCTGGTCATCGACCAGTCCGGCAAGACCAAGACCGATCCCGCTGAAGTCCTGCGCGATCTCGTGGCGGGCACCGCCGCCCTGACCCCCCTCGGCGGCATCGGCGAGGAAACCGGCGGCTACAAGGGCTACGGCTACGCCACCGTCGTCGAAATCCTCTCCGCCGCCCTCCAGCAGGGCGCCTTCCTCAAGCAACTCAACGGCATGGAAGATGGCCGCAAGGTCCCCTACCGCCTCGGTCACTTCTTCATGGCCATCAACATCGAATGCTTCACCGATCCGGCTTCGTTCAAAAAGACCACCGGCGATATCCTCCGCGAACTGCGGGCTTCAAAGAAAGCCCCGGGCCAGAACCGCATCTATACCTGCGGCGAAAAGGAATACCTCGCCTGGCTCGACCGCAAGGACAAGGGCGCCCCGCTCGATTCCGTCCTCCAGAAACAAATGATTACCATGCGCAACGAACTCGGCCTGTCTCAACACCGATTCCACTTTGAATAATTCAGCACCAGTTGACATTGCGCATTAAGATGGCTATTATGGCGTCATGAAGGTGGCTAATATATCATATGCTCGAAATCACCTCAGTGCGTTGATTAATCGCGTAAGGGATGGCGAGTCCATTCTCATAATGGACCGCCATGTCCCAGTGGCGCAACTTGAGCCCCCACCCCGAACCGGATCCGCAAAACCAGACTGGAAAGATAATCTCATCCGGCGCGGCATCCTGTGCTCTGCAAAAAACAAACTGGATGCTCCCGCACTCATCGCCATGAGCCTCCCCTCCCCGGACAAAGGTGGCGATATCCTTGAAGCATTGATGACCGACAGGGAGGAAACCCGGTGAAATATTGGGATGCTTCCGCCATTGTACCATTATTCACCCGCCAAACTTTCACCGAACCCATGGAGCAGATACTGATTCAGGACGGGGAAGTCATCACCTGGTGGGGCTCATCAATAGAATGTTATTCAGCGTTGATGCGCTTGGTACGCGAAGGAAAACTAAATGGCAACCAGCAGCACCTTGCCGAACAACGCCTCACGGTGCTGCAAAACGGCTGGGAAGAAGTCGTACCCACTGAATCGGTTCGACGAATAACCAGACGCCTTTTGCGCACCCATCCTCTTCGGGCAGCAGATGCGTTGCAACTGGCTGCTGCTTTGACCGCTTGTGAGCAGGAACCGGATCGTTTTGCAATGGTGTGTTTGGACTCACGCCTGGCCGAAGCCGCCCACCGTGAAGGATTTGTCGTACTGGGACTATGACATGTATATTGCCCCCTCCCCAAAAAAATCAGCCTCCTGGGTTCTAATCCTCTTCGGACTCCCCTTCCTCGGCATCGGCCTGGGCGTCCTCATCTGGAGCGGCAAGATGTGGATGCTTTACGACCGGAGCGCCTCCTGGAACAAGGTCCCGGCCACTATCGTCTCCGCGGACTTCGAGGTCCACCATGGCGACAAGTCCACTTCCTATTCCGTCAAATCCCGCTACAACTACACCGTCAACGGACAGGCTTACCAGGGTGACCGCGTGGGAGTCGAGGGTGGCGGCGGTTCCAGCGACTCCTACCACTCCCGCCGCTATGACATCCTCGTTAAGCACCGGGACTCCAAGACCCCCTTCGAAGCCCTGGTCAACCCCGCCGACCCTCACGAGGCCCTTCTCTTCCGGGAACGCTCAACCACCCTCTATGCCTTGCCCCTCTTCGGCCTCGTCTTCGCCCTCGCCGGCCTCGCCGTTTCCTCATCCGGCATCTACACGTCAATCAAGGCAAAGCTCGCCCGCTCACGTCTGGACGCCAATCCGGGCCGCCCTTGGCGTGCCAACCGTCGCTGGCAAACCTTCCAGGTCCACGATAGCCCCGGCAGGAAAATCGCCGGTTCACTCGCCATGGCCATCTTCACCGGTATTTTCATGTCGATATTTGTGATCGCCCTCCACGGTGACAACCACGCCCCCCTCTTTGCCAAGATCATCGTCGGCCTGTTGACCCTGATCCCCATCGGCGGCCTCATCTCCGCCATCTACCATACCCTCCGCTACATCAAGTACGGCAATGCCGCCCTGGTCTTCCGCCAGATCCCCTTCATCCTCGGCCAGAACAACAGCGCCATCCTCTATGTCCGCGAACATATCGCCGCCGAAAAAGGCACTGAGCTCACCCTGCAATGCCTCCGTAAGGAATGGGTCAAGAACGGCAACAAGTCCTCATTGGAAGAACGCGAAATCTACAGCGAGAAGAAAACGGTCGAAACCGACCTGGCCAACCGCTCCGGCCGTGGCTCCGCCATTCCTGTCCAGTTCATCATCCCCGAAAACCAACCGGAAACCTTCACCGCTGAACTTCCGAATTTCATCTGGCGCCTTACCGCCAAGGCCGCCACCCCCGGTGTCGATTTCACCGCCCAGTTCAATATCCCCGTCTACACCGTGACCGACACTTCCCTGATCGACAGGAATCCCCTCGCCGGCACAAGGTAAGCATGCCTTAGCATGCCCCCTTCACAACGTGGTCTATAGTCCGTGGCCTGTTGTCTTCGGTCTTCCCCCGTCCCCCTTCATCCTCCCACACAATCCGAGCAGTAAATCCCGGTTGTCGGCACTCAGATACCGCATC
>JBIJCW010000173.1:0-4662 GCA_044344495.1 Kiritimatiellia bacterium
ACGCACTCCTTCTAGAAACCGTGGCGTTTATTTTCTCCACATGCCTGCCCTGAACCTGCCTGCGGTGAGTTTATCGAACCCGCCTGCGGTGAGCCAGCCGAACCCGTCGAAGGGTACTCGTGTGGAAAAATTAACGCCACATTAGTGTTCTCTTCTCTGCTTTTCCTCTTTGTGAACTTCGCGGCTTGAGCCTGGTACTCCAGGCGGGTGTTGGATCCTCTTTTCGCTTTGGCGTGTACCAAAACTCGGAGATGCGCCCCACGCCCCCCCCTCATGCGACAAAACACGCCGCCCGCCAGCCGGGCTCAATCTCCCTCAATACCGGCCGCTCCCCGTGACATCGCTCCACCGCCCGCGGGCACCGCTCCGCAAACCCGCATCCGCATCCCCGCACGGCCACCCCTGCCTCGTTCCCGGCAACGTCACCCAAATCCACCGCCTCCCCGATCCGGTCCGGATCCGGCACCGAATCACGCAGCAATTGCGTGTAAGGATGTCTGGGCGACGCGAAAACTGCCGGCGCCGGCCCCTCCTCCACCACGCGTCCCTTGTACATCACCATCACCCGCTCGCACACATAACGCACCACCGCCAGGTCGTGCGCTATCAACAGGAATGCCATGCCCCGTGCCTCGCTGAGGTCCTTGAGTAAATTGAGAATCTGGGCCTGCACGGAAACATCCAGCGCCGATACCGGCTCGTCGGCCACCAGCAGTTCCGGATTCAACGCCAGCGCCCGCGCAATTCCAACGCGCTGTCTCTGCCCCCCGCTGAACTCGTGCGGATACCGCCGCGTATAGGAGGGATCCAATCCCACCGCCGCCAATAGACTCTGGACCTGTTCCAGACGCCCGGACCGCGGCACCACCTGATGCACCGCCAAAACCTCCGTGAGGGCCGAACCCACCGTCATCCTCGGATTCAATGAACCCACCGGGCCCCCTTCATGCCCGTCACCGGTTCCGACGCAAATCGCACCTGTCCCGCCGCCAGCGGTTCCAGCGCCAGCAACGCCTTGGCCAGCGTGGTCTTGCCAGACCCGCTTTCTCCCACAATTCCAAGCCGCTCGCCCTTCCCGAGCGTGAGCGCGACATCGCTGACCGCCTCCCAGGACTTCCTGCGACCGGCCGCATCCTTCGCCGTAAAACGAACCGTTATTCCACTTGCTTCCAGTAATGACATCGGACCCCGTGTCCTTCCGCTATCGTCTGCATCTCCGGTTCCTCGGTCCGGCACCGCGCATCCGCCAGGTCGCACCGGGGATGGAACCGGCAACCGGACGGCAACCGCGCCGGGTGGGGCACGTTACCCCGGATCCCCGTCATCCGCCCCGCCGTGCCGGCCAGCCGCGGCACCGCCCTGAGCAGTCCCTTCGTATACGGATGCCTGCTCCTCCGCAACACATCGGTCGTCGTCCCCGTCTCCATCAGCCGCCCCGCGTACATCACATGCACCCGATCGGCATTCTCCGCCACCAACCCGAGATTGTGCGTGATCAGCAACACCGCCATCCGCAACTCCCCCCGCAACTGCCGCAACAACCGGAAGATCTGCGCCTGGATCGTCACATCCAACGCCGTCGTCGGCTCATCGGCAACCAGCACCTTCGGGTGACAAGCCAGCGCCATTGCCATCATCACCCGCTGCTGCATGCCGCCGCTGAACTGATGCGGATAATCACCATGACGCGTCTCCGCTTCCGGTAAACCGACCCGTTTCATCAACCGGATCACTTCCGCCGTCACATCCGGCACCTGCCGGTGCAGGCGGATGGACTCCGCAATCTGACTGCCCACCGTCTGCACGGGGTTCAATGCCGACGTCGCGTCCTGGAAAACATACGATATCATCGAACCCCGGAGCCGCCGCAGGTCCCGCTCCGGCATGCCCAGCACATCATGCGCACCCAACCGCACCGATCCGCGGATGGAGTGCCCCGCCCCCGTCACCAGCCGCGCCAGGGCCAGCGAGGCCACGCTCTTGCCGCACCCGCTCTCCCCGACCAGCGCCACCGTCTCGTTCTCCCAAATGCTCAGACTGATCCCGTCCACCGCCCGGATATCCCCTTCCGCCCCGCAGAAGGTCACCCGCAAATCATCCACCTCAAGCACCGGCGCCGCCGCCCCCTTTTCACGTCCGCCGGAGTCTTGACGAATTAAACAGGGAAGCGCATCGGGACGGAAAGCATCCAGCGCGACATCGGAATCATCGGACAAAGATACGCTATTCATCATTAAACCCAATGGGATTTATGCCTTGTTTACCCCGTTGTCCATATCCGTTTTGCGCCGAACCGCCGCGCGGCCCGGGATACGGTTGACTCAGAACGGGAGCCCGTTGGGCGCTTCCTCATCGTCGGCCTCATCCGCTTCCGCCACCCCGCGCACCGGATCAAAAGGCTTGGCCACAACCTTCTCGCCTTCCTTGACCAGGATCTCGATCCGCCGTTCCACCTGGCCCAGCGTCTCGCCGCAGGCCTTGACCAACCGTTGCCCTTCCTCAAACCGGACCATCATGGTTTCCAGACTGAGTTCCCCGCTTTCCATCTCACGCACGATCGTCTCCAGCCGCTCCAACGCCTGCTCGAAACTCGGCGCTTCACCCTTGCTTTCCTGGATCTCGGTCTTCTTCTTGCTCATGCTTCCACTCCTTCGATCTTCGTCACTTGCGACTCAAACCGGCCCTGGCCGACCCGCGTCTCAACCCGTTCCCCCACCCCCACCTCCCCGGGCGACCGTACCACCTGTCCATCCTGCTTCAAGGTGATGCTGTACCCGCGATTCAGCACCGCCAGCGGGTTGAACGCCGCCAGTTGCCGCTCCAGCACCCGCACCTCGCCCGACCGTCGGCTGAACTCCATCTTCAACACATGCGACAACCGCATCGAGAGATCATCCGCCCGTTGCTGACGGTCGCGGAAGCGCCGTTCCAACAAGTGCCGCGACTGCGCCGCCAGCCGGTCAATCCGCTGTCGGTACACCTTGGCCGCATTCCCCGGTTCTCGGAATACGTAACTGTTGGCCGCCGCCGCAAACCGGCTCCGGGCCGCCAACACCGCATGCTTCAGCAGACGCGTCATGGCCATGGATTGGTGCGCCAACCCCTCCAGGAACTCCTCCTTGCGGCCCACCACCAACTCCGCCGCCGCCGACGGCGTCGGCGCCCGCAAATCGGCTACAAAATCGCTGATCGTAAAATCCGTTTCGTGCCCGACCGCCGAAATCACCGGAACCCGCGACGCCACGATCGCCCGCGCCACGACCTCCTCGTTGAAGCACCACAGGTCCTCGAGACTGCCCCCGCCACGCCCCACGATCATCACGTCAATATCCCCGCGCGCATCCAGCAACCCGATGGCGGCCGCAACCTCCGCCGCCGCGCCTTCCCCCTGAACCCGGGCCGGCGCCAGTACCACATGCAGGTTGGGAAACCGCCGCCCGAGAATATTCAAAATGTCGCGAATCGCCGCACCCGTGGGCGACGTCACAATCCCGATGGTCCGCGGCAGCAACGGTAACGCCCGCTTGCGCGCCGCCTCAAACAACCCCTCCCCGGCCAGCTTCTTCTTCAGCGCCTCAAACGCCGCCTGCAGCGCACCCTTGCCCCCCTCCTCCATACGCCGCACCACCATCTGGTAGGTTCCGTCGCGCTCGTAAACCGTCAGGGTCCCCGAGGCCCGCACCAACAGACCGTCCCGCGGCTCCACCCCCATCGCCCTCAGATCACTGCGCCAGACCACCGCCCGGATCTGCGCGTTCGCATCCTTCAAGGTGAAATAGCAGTGACCAGATCCCGGACGCCGGACATTGGACAGTTCGCCTTCCACCCAGACCGTCTGGAAACTCCCCTCGATCAGGGAGCGGATCATCCGGGTCAACTCGGTGACCGAGAGAACCTCCTGGCGCCCACCGCTGGAAAAGCGTTCACTCATCGCCCCTGATCCAGAATCTCCCGCACCCGGGTGATCCGTAGCGCCCGCCCCGTGGCGTCATCCACCTCGATCAGCGCCCCCTCCATCGAGATATTGTGCTCCGCAATATCAAACTTGGACGGCATACCGGTCATGAACTTGGACATCACCGACGCCAGATCGCGACCCAGGCAGGAATCCTTCGGCCCCGTCATCCCCAGATCCGTCAGATAGGCTGTCTTCTTCGGCAGGATGGTTTCATCCGACGTCTGCACATGGGTATGGGTCCCCACCACAGCCGACACCCGCCCGTCCAGGTAACGACCCATGGCCACTTTCTCGGACGTGGCTTCGGCATGCATGTCCACCAGGATGACCTTCCCCATGTTCGGTTCTTTCGCGAGAAGGGCATCGGCCGTCCGGAACGGACAATCCGTCGGCGGCATGAACACCCGGCCGACCAGGTTCATCACCGTAACGCGACCCTTGGGCGTCTCCACCGTCACAATCCCGCGTCCCGGGCAACCTGGCGCAAAATTGGCGGGCCGGATCAAGCGGCGCTCCTGCCCGAGCAGGGCCACGATCTCCTTCTGGTCCCACGTGTGGTCACCCATGGTCAGCACATCCGCCCCGGCCTCGAACAACTCCTCGGCGATCACGCGGGTGATGCCCTTGCCCCCCGCCGAATTCTCGGCGTTGGCCACCACCACGTCCACCTCGCCGCGCTGCTTCATCGGCCCGGCCAGTCGCGC
>JBIJCW010000208.1:0-3763 GCA_044344495.1 Kiritimatiellia bacterium
TTCGCTGACAGAGTACCCGGTGGTGGCCACACGGGAAGCGGAGACGCAGGTGATGGTCAAGAGCGGGCAGACGATTGTGATTGGCGGGATGATCCGGGAGAGCAAGCAGACCACCCAATTGAAGGTGCCTTTTCTGGGGAGCATCCCCCTGCTGGGCGTTCTGTTCCGGCGTGAAACGGTGAGCACGGAGAAGATTGAGCTTTTGATTTTCCTGACGGCGAAGGTTCGCAATGTGGTTGATGATGAGGCCGTGGTGGCGCCGAAGACGGCGGCAGAGGGGCTTGGCCAGTTGTCGGTGGTTGAGCCGAAGAATGCAGCGGGCGTGGACGTGAAGGCGCCGTGAGGGTGGGGGCAGGGGGCAGGGGGAATGGGGCAGGGGGGGGGATGGTTAATGGTTGATGGTTGACGGTGAATGGGGAAGGGGAAGGCAGGGGGAATGTTTACATGGTTAATGGGGAATTTTGTAGCACCGACCTGTGGTCGGATGGGATGAGGAAGAGCCGATCACAGATCGGTGCTACAGCGGAGAAGGAAGAGCCGATCACAGATCGGTGCTACAGCGGATCGGTGCTACAGCGGATCGGTGCTACAGCGGAGAAGGAAGAGCCGATCACAGATCGGTGCTACAGCAGATCGGTGCTACAGCGGGCAGGTTAGGGGGGTGCGATGGCTGAGTCGAAACTAGGCAGGATCCTTTTGCAGAAGGGATTGGTCACAGAGCCGCAACTTGACGAGGCTTTTGCCCGGCACAAGCAGACGGGGAGAATGCTTGGAGAAGTTCTGGCGGAACTGGGGTTTGTCACGGCGGATGATCTTGCCCGCGCCCTGGGGGATCAACTGGGGATACCCTTTTTCGATCTGGGTGATGATTTCCGTCTGGAAAAGGCGGAGGTCAAACTGGTGCCGGAAGCGTTGGCCCGTAAATATTGCCTGATCCCGGTCAAAAAGGAAGCGGGGCTGGTCGTCACGTTGGTCATGAAGGATCCGCTGGATGTCGAGGCGATTGACACGGTTCGTTCATTGACGCACCTGGAGATCCGGAAGGCGATCAGTTCGGAATCGCGGATCCGGGCGATGATTGACAAGTTCTACCGGGTGGAAGCGCATTTGGAGCGGGACTTGCAGGATATTGCCGAATTGCCGCCCGAAGTGGTGACGGGTGTGGATCTTGAGCCCCGTGGCGATGACGAACAGTTGCTGGTCCTGGCGAACGATGCGCCGGTGGTCAAGTTTGTGAATCTGTTGCTCATGCAGGCGGTGCGGGACCGTGCCAGCGACATTCATTTTGAACCGGGCGAGAAGACTGTTACCGTGCGGATCCGTGTGGATGGACTCCTGCGGGAGATTACCCCACCGCCCAAGGCGTTGTATCAGGCGATTGCCACGCGCATCAAGATTCTCTCCAACATGGATATTGCCGAGCGGCGTTTGCCGCTGGATGGCCGGTTCAAATTCAAGGTCAACGACCGGATTATTGATGTCCGGGTATCCTCGTTGCCGGTGGCGCACGGGGAAAAGATGGTGTTGCGGGTATTGGACCGGAAGGCCCTGATTGTGGACATGAAGGATATCGGGCTGGACGAGGTGATGCTCAAACGATTCCAGAAGATCCTGCAGTCGCCGCATGGCATCATTCTGGTGACGGGTCCCACGGGGAGTGGCAAAACGACGACGCTCTATGCGGCATTGAATTTCCTGAAGGATCCGGCCTGGAATATCCAGACGGTGGAGGACCCCATCGAATACCAGATTGCGGGGATCCGGCCCAAGATCGGGTTGGATTTTGCGGGTTGTCTGCGGGCGATTCTGCGGCAGGACCCCGACATGATCATGATTGGTGAGATCCGGGACCTTGAGACGGCGCAGATTGCGATGCGGTCGTCGCTGACGGGGCATCTGGTGCTGAGTACCCTGCATACCAATGATGCGCCGTCGGCGTTGTGGCGGTTGCGGGATATCGGCATTGAACCGTATTTGATCGCGGCGACGATGAAACTGGTGATTTCGCAGCGTCTGGTCCGGTTGATCTGTCCGCACTGTAAGAAGGCGGAGCCGCCGCATGAGGAGATGTTGGCGTATGCGACGGGTATACTGCCCGAGGCGGCCGACTGGACGTATTACCGCGGGGCGGGGTGTCTGAAATGCCTTAACACCGGGTATCGCGGGCGGACGACGATATTTGAGTATTTGGAAGTGACGGACCCGATCAAGGAAATGGTTCTGACGGGGGCGGGGTCGGTTGAGCTGCGGCGCAAGGCGATGGAACTCGGGATGGCGCCACTGGCGGTGAACGGGTTGCGGAAAGTGCAGAGCGGGGTCACGACGGTCGAGGAAGTGATGAGTGTGTGTTCGGGGGATTAGTCCCTTACGAATTCATTCGCGTTTTGGAAAGGATCCAGAGTTGAAGAGAATTTTCACAAAAGACGCAAAGTTCGCAAAGGGAGGAGTCACCGCCGAAGTCGGCGGTGATCGGAAACATTGTAACAACCAATACGTTTGTGGGTGCGGCGTATTCGCCGTAACCACCTTTGCGAACTTAGCGACTTTTGTAAAAATCTTCATTTTGGTTCCGGTTATGGCGGGTTAGGGAAGAGGAGGGATTTGTATGCCAGATTTTCGATATTCGGCGAAAGATAAGAACGGGCGTGACCTGTCGGGGGTTTATTCCGCCGGGTCCCGTTTTGAGGCGCTTTCCCAGTTGCGCGAGCGCGGCATCACCGTGATCGATATCGGCACTGATCTGGTCAATGTTGGCACTGTTGAAGAAGTGAAGGCGCCAACGAAGAACGCATTCTTTCTTGGCAAAGTTTCGATCTCCGACAAGGCGATCTTCTGTCGCCAGTTATCCATCTCGGTGGGGGCGGGGATTCCGCTTTTGGAATCACTGCAATCCATCGCGGGGGACCTGGAAAACACGGCGTTTCGGCGCGTGTTGGAGCGGGTATTGAAGAAGTTGGATGACGGGGCGCCGTTTTCCATTGCGATTACCGGTGAGCCCAAGGTTTTTGACCGGTTATTTGTCGCCCTGATCCGGACGGCGGAAGAAGCGGGCAGTTTGGCGGAGACGTTGAATTACCTGGCAACGTCCATGGAAAAAAGCGCCCGGTTGGCCAGTAAGATCAAGAGCATTGTGGCTTATCCCCTTTTCGTTGGCGTGTTCTTTATTCTGGTGTCGGCGATCATGACCCTGTTCGTGTTGCCGCAATTTCAGGCGATTTTCGCCGGATATGGCAGTGGATTACCCAAACTGACGCGGGTGGTGTTTGCCATCAACACGTTCATCATTCATAACACCCTCTGGATTTTCATGGGGCTTGTGGCATTGGTAGTGATGGGGGTTATGTATGGATCCAGTCCGGTGGGGCGGATGCAGCTTGACGGATTGGTGGTGCGGTTGCCGGTTGTGGGAGATATCATTCGAAAACTGGCGGTATCGCGGTTTTGCCGCAATTTCGGCATCATGATGGCGGGTGGCGTTCCGGTGGCAACGGCCATAGAGATTGCGGCCGAGGTGTTGGGCAACAAGGTCATGGAGAGGTCCATGAAGGCGTCCCGGGACCGGATTGTGGCTGGGAACAGTATTGCGTCCAGTCTCGACAAGAAGGTGTTTCCGCGGCTGGTGGCCAGGATGGTTGGCGTGGGAGAGTCGTCCGGGCGGTTACCGGAGGTATTGACGAAGGTGGCGGATGTCTATGAGGAACAGGTGGAAAGTAAGATTTTGATGGCCATTTCGTTGCTGGAGCCTATACTAATCGCAGTGTTC
>JBIJCW010000031.1:0-15486 GCA_044344495.1 Kiritimatiellia bacterium
GCAGAAAGTGGAGACGTGACCCCAATGCCGTGCCAATGCCGTGCTGGCGACGTCGCTAAGCGCGCCGCGCCAGAGAAGTGACGTTGGCGTGCATCAAGACAAAGGGAATGCGAATGGATCTGGCACCTTCAGTATACGAGCACGCAGCGGCAGTGATAGGAGAGACACCGTGGCGTGTTTCGCGTGATCCAGAACTGCTCTTTCAAGCACACGCCGAAGCGTTTCGCCTTTACCGGCATTCCCCGGTTGTGGTCGGCATTGACATCTACAATCTCGAAACCGAGGCATACGGAGCCACCATTGCCGCGCCAACCGGCAACGCCCTTCCGTCTCTTTCAGCACACCTGTGCCAGACATGTGCAGGCATCATGACGCTCGACATGTTCGATCCGAGGAGAGATGGACGGATTCCAATGGTCATTGAAACAGGCAAACGCCTTGCGGCGACCTTGGCCGATGCCGAAATCCGGATACCGGTCAGCGGGCCATTTTCATTGGCCAGCAATTTGGTCGGCTTCGACTGCTTGCTTTGCGATATCATCGATGATCCTCAGACCGTCAGACGAGCGCTCGACCATCTTGCCAGAGGGCAGATCGCTTTGGCACACGAGATTGTGTCGCAGGGTATGGAGATCGCTCTTTTCGAGTCAGGCGCGACCCCTCCGCTGATATCTCCGGAGGTGTTTGCCCAAGTGGAATTGCCTGTACTCAAGCATGTTATCAAGGAGGTGTCATCAATGGTCGGGCATCCCGTGCCCTGCATAATTGGCGGCAACACACTCCCGATCTTGGACTCGATTCTGGAGACAGGTGCCGGATACGTCATCTGCCCGTCCGAAACCGACCAGGCATCGTTTATGCGGCATATGGTCGCCTATCCTGAGGTGATGGTTCGCATCAACGCAAATCCAGCGGTCTTCGCCGCCGATAGCCCTTCGGCGGTCCGCCAGGAAATCGAGAGGGTTCTAAGGCTTGCGGGAAGTCGGCAGAAGGTCTGCATCGGGACTGGCGCTCTTCCCTTTGATGCAAAACCCGACCTTGTTCTGCTGGCGAAGCAGATCATACGGGACACTGGAAGCATCTGCCAACCATGAGGTGCAGGCGACGCCTTGCAGCGCACCTGACCTGCAACGTTGGGAGGAATGAATTGATGATCCTGATGAAAAATGATACAAAACCATATGAATCGAAAACTTACTAGACTCACTCGAATGTCCCATGAGGAGAATGATCATTTCGTTCCCGGGACCCCCAAAAGTCGTTTGAGTCTTGTTTGGCCGCTTACCGAAGAGGTTGCGTCCCTGAGCAGGAATCATCATGCTGAACGAAGACTACAGAGACATATTGCAATCCTTGGCCGCCGAGCAAGTTAAGTTCTTATTGGTGGGCGCCTACGCCTTGGCCGCCCATGGTTATCCGCGGGCGACAATGGATATCGACATCTGGGTCATGCCTTCTCCCGATAACGCTGAGGCCGTCTTGAGGGCGCTGCGACGGTTCGGGGCTCCGACCTCCGCGCTCACGGTCGCTGATCTTCAGAAAGGTGACACCATTTTTCAAATCGGTGTTGCGCCCAGGCGGATTGATATTATTACCGGCGCGTCAGGACTTCGTTTTGACGAGGCATTTGCGAACTCCGTCGAGATTGATATCGAAGGACTTAAGATTCGTATTCCGTCAGTCGATGATCTAATTCGCAATAAACGAGCCTCCGGACGAACTAGAGATTTGGCCGATGTCGAGGCGCTTGAGTCCTTAAGCGATTCCGAACAACCTGTTTGAGATCAACGGGCCAGACCGCGCCTCAACGGTTGCGGTTGGAGCAAAAGAACCAGGTCATTTAACCACAATCTTCTGCGGAAGTTCGAGGGTGGTTCGGCGGGCGGGGATGAGGCTGTCGGTAATCCGGAGGCGGTCGCGGGAGGTGGGAATGTATATTCCAAGTTCTACCCGGTACTCGCCTGGCGGAACGGATGGTTTCAGGGTTATCTCCATGAAATAAGGCTGGGCATAGTGGGGTGAACGGGTGAGGTTGAGATCATGCGTGAGATCATGATCGCCCTGGAAAACGATCTTTCCCTTTGCGTCGAGGAAGTGGATCCAGACGATCAGGTTGGCGATTGCCTGCTTCGGTTTCTCCACATCCCAATACAGGTTCAGTCCCAGCTTGCCGCCGGGGGCGACTTCCGTCTCGCGAAAGAGAGCGGATTCCAGCAGCAATCCGTTCTGGAAGCGCGCGCCGATCCTGACCTCCTGCCGGGCGGGTCTGGCCTGGAGGGGTGGCAGCAGGTCTGACGCGATCGGGAGACCTTGTGGGAGCAGGGCGGCCATGGCGGTGAGCCGGGCGGCGGGCAGGAATGTCTCGGGGCGGGCACGGGCCGCCGCCCTGTAGAAGTCCATTGCGGCCGCGTGGTTATTGGTCGCCGCCCGGTCGCCTTGGGTCATGAGCAGATCAAAAGCCATGGGTTGCGCCGCGGCGGTGGCGGCGGGGGCCCCATCGATTAGATCGAGGATGGTCCGCCACCCCTGTAGGGTGGCCGGGATGTCCGGTGTCACCTCCATGCGTTCGACGGTCAGGCCGGCGACCTGTTCCGGTTTGACCATGAGTTTGACGGCGGGGACATCGCCTGGAACGTAAACGGGGAACTTGCGGTCCAGCGGTTGATAGGGGGCGCTGGCGGTGAGATCCACGGGGGTCTTGCTGAGCGGGGTTCCATCGGGGAGGGCTACGACAAAGTTCAGGATGGGGGTTTGTTCCGGGAGCGGCGCATAGGTGAAGCGAATCGAGCAGGTGTAGTGGCCGGCGTCGAGCAACAGGGGTGTTGTCGAGATGGATTGCTCTTTGACGGGATCCAGTTCCGGAAGGACCAGGTCGGGTTCATCATCGTCGTCCAGCGAGATCTGGAGTTTGGATCGTTTCTTGAATCCCTTGCCGACCAAGGCCTCGCTCGGGATGGCAAGGAAGTCCAGTTTGTCGAGGTAACGGGGGCCGATGCCATAGGTGGATTCGATGGAGGCGTTGTCGAGGGCCAGTCGGATGCGGGCGGCTGTGGCCGTGACATCCCCGGGGGCGGTTGTGGCGGGCTGGGGGCCGAGTTGGCGGCAGACGAGGGCCTGGACGGCCAGGGTGGGATTCGACTGTTCGACGGAGGCCCGATCCAGCCAGGGCGTGGCATCGGAATAACGGTGGGCATCGAAGAGGGCTGTACCGATTTCATCGGTGCGGGTGGCGAGGCGGACGAGGGCGGGGCCTGCGGAGGCGGAGGCGGAGAGGGGGTAAAAGAACAGGCCGCGCTCATGGGGGAATCCGCGTTGGGGTTGATGGATGCGGATGACTTCGGTGGCGCCCTGGGCCAGGCGGAGGGCATGGCGTTTACCGCCGAACGTAATGGAGACGAAGTTCGGGACCGGTCCGTTCCGGACGGTCAGGACGGCGTCGGTGAGGGCGGTTTCCGTGACCAGGCGCCGGGTGATGGGGCGTCCGACCTCCACGGGAATACGTTTGCCGTCGCGCAGGAACGTCATACCGTTGTCGAAGATGAACTGGTTGCCGGTTTCGGATGGCCAGCGTTGGGTGATTGGCATGGCGGCGGGGCCGTTGATCCAGAGGGTTTTCCCGATATGGGTTGTCACGTCCGGATTGCGGAACATCATCAGGGAGTCGCGTTCGAGGGCGAAGGTTTTCAAGGGGCGGAACGACTCGGAGGGCGACTCGGGGTAGATGCTGCTACGGACGAAGACGGTTCCATCGGGGCGGGCGGGTGGGTGGGCTGGTAACTGGAAGGTGTAGAGGCCGCGGTTCAGCCGGAAGGAGTGAGGAATGTTTTCGGCGACCCAGCGGCCTGCCATGCGGCGAGTATCCATGTGCCACTGGAAGAAGGTTTCCTTCACGGCGAGACGGCCGAGGTAACCGAGGGAAAGGAGGATGGCCAGGGAGGCGGTGATGGTCCAGAGGCGGCGGATGAGGGGGGTGGAGTCGAGGCGGCGGGAAAGGAAGACGGCGGCGAGGATGAAGACCATGGGTGTCATGAGGGTGTGGTAGACCGGCGGGGCGATGGGACGGAAACTGACGCCGACCAGGAAATAGAAGACGGGGAGGGATCCGATGATCAGGATTCGGACGTCGCGCCGGGTGAGGCGGACCAGCGCGAGGATGGAGGCGGCGACGGCCACAGGGCCAAGCAGATAGAGGAGGATGGGGCCATTGCGCGTCATGGAGAACAGGAACTTGCCGGTGAGGCCGGCGCCGCGGATCTCCTCGGGGAGTCGGCGTCCTTTGGAGACATGGGTGAAAAAGAATACGATATCCTGGATGACCTGGTTGGTGTGTCCGATCAGGGTTGGGATGGTGATGAAGAGGGTGGCGATGCCGACAAGGGCGCAGGCCAGCAGGCGGCTCCAGGATTGGCGGCTGAAGAAGGCGCGGGGCGCGGGATAGCGGGCGGCGTGGGCGATCAGGATCGGCAGGGCGGCGAGACCGGCGTGATACTTGGCGGCGAACCCGCAGGCGGCGAAGATGACGGCGAGGAGGTAGTCGCGCCAGTGGCCGTCGCGGGCGATGCGCAAGGCGAAGAGGAGCGAGAGGGTGGCGAAGAAGGCGGCGGTGGTGTCGCCGTTGGCGTAATGGCAGGCGGTGACATCGACAGGGGAAAGGGCGATGAAGGCGGCGGCCACCAGGGCGGGGCCGATGCCGTAGTGTTCAAGGACGAGGCGGTAGACGAGCCACACAAGGAGCGTGGCCAGTGTCGCGTTGAGGAGGAGGGTAATCCAGAACAGGACCATGATATCGGGGATTTGCGGTTCGGCGGGGACGCCCAGCAGGTTGAGGGAGGCGACGCGGATGGGGTCCCCGGCGCGGCAGAGGTATTCCACGAGATGGGAGTTGAAGTAGGGGTAGCCATCGTAATCGGCGATGCCGGTATGCTGGTAATAGACATTATCGAGGAAGCGTTGGGTGGCGCGGACCTGCTTCGGGGTGTCGGGGTGATAGATCTTGCCCTCGTGCAGGTCGTGGGAGAGTCCGCCGAAGCGGAGCAGGGCGGCGGCAACGACGATGAAAATGAGCGCAACTTTATGCTTCATAAAACGTCCCTTATCGGCAGGGAGAGTATAAGAAGTTGGGATGAACGACAAGGGTGTGTGTGGGGGGCGTGGTGGATTATGGGTTTGACTCAGTTCGTTACCTGCCTCATTGTTTTAAGCAAAGGGAAATTTGGATCGTTGGCAGTTTCGCGGGGGAAAGGAAAAGTCACCATGCCGTTGCCGTTATATTCGGGATCCGAGGGGCTGTCGCTGATGGAATTGACGCGGCTGACGGCCATGGCGGCGGGTGCCGTGACGGGGGCGGCAGCAGGTTGGCTCTGCAAGCGCAGTGTCGGGCTTTCCCTGATCGCCTTCATGATCGGCATCATGGGCGGCCTGTTGATCGGGACCGGCATGGGGCGCCTGTTGTATGTGGCCGAGAACGGGATGGATTGTTACATCACCGCCGGTTTTGGATGCCTGTATTCAGCCGCGTTGTCCGCACTGGCCGGATCCATTCCCACAGCACTGGTGATTTCGGCGGTGATCACCTTCCTGACGTTGCGTCACATGCATCCACGCCCCCCGCGGATTCGTACGGGACTGATGGCGGTGTGGTGTGGCGTGACGGGCGGGATTCTGACGGCAATGTTCGTGGCGCTGATGTAGAAGGGGAGCCGACCGCAGGTCGGCGCTACAACAAGGAGCCGACGGCAGGCTGGTGCTACAACAAGGAGCCGACGGCAGGCTGGTGCTACAACGAATCTCAGGCCTTGACGATGTTGCGGGCGGGTTTGGAATAGACGCCCCGCGTATCCACGATCAGTTTTGCGTGCTTTTTCAGCATCTTGTAATCGAATGCCGAATGGTGCGTGGCCAGCAGGATGGCATCATAGGAGGCGATGGTTCGCGGGGTCAGCGGTACGCTTTTCAGGGTGAAATGGTGTTCCCGCATTTTGGGGAAGGCCGGGAAGTACGGATCGGAGTAGGCGTAACGGGCCCCGCGTTTTCGCAGCAACTCGAGCAGGATCATGGAGGGAGACTCGCGGGGGTCGTCCACGTCCTTCTTGTAGGAAAGGCCGAGGAGGAGGATGCGGCTGTTCTTGACCGATTTGCCGCGTTCGTTAAGGGCGTCGGCCAGTTTACCGATGACCCATTCAGGCATGCCGCTGTTCACTTCGCCGGCCAGTTCGATAAAGCGGGTATGGACGCCGTATTCCCGTGCCTTCCACGTCAGGTAGAAGGGGTCGATGGGAATGCAGTGGCCGCCCAGGCCGGGGCCGGGCTGGTAGGGGACGAAGCCGAACGGTTTGGTGGAGGCCGCCTCGATGACCTCATGGATGTCGATGCCCATGCGGTCGGCCACGATCTTCATTTCGTTCACCAATCCGATGTTGACGGAGCGGTGGATATTTTCCAGGAGTTTGGTCATCTCGGCCACGCGGGTGGAACTTACGGGGACGATCCGGTCAATGGCCTTGCCGTAGAGGGCCACACCGACGGCGAGGCAGGCGGGAGTGACGCCGCCGCAGACCTTGGGGATGGAGCGGGTATTGAACTTCGGGTTGCCCGGATCCTCGCGTTCGGGCGAGAAGACCACGAAGTAATCCGTGCCGATGGTGAAGCCGCGGGCGGCGATACGGGGGACGAGTTCCTCGTCGGTGGTGCCGGGGTAGGTGGTGCTTTCCAGCGACATGATCTGGCCGGCGCGGATATGGGGGACGAGCGACTCGACGGTGCCGACGACGAAACTCAGGTCCGGTTCGCGGTGTTCATCGAGCGGGGTGGGGACGCAGATGATCAGGGCGTCGGCCTTGCGGGCGCGAGCGAAGTCGGTGGTGGCCTCGAAGCCGGATTTGCGGGCGCGGCGGAGTGCCTCGGCAGGAATGTGTTTGATGTAACTTTTTCCGGCGGTGAGCAATTTGACCTTGATCGGGTCGATATCAATGCCGAGGACCTTGTAGCCTTCCTCGATAAAGCGGAGGACGAGCGGGAGGCCGACATAGCCCAATCCCACGATTCCGATGACGGCGGACTTGCGGTCAAGTTTGCGGATAAGGCTGGCTTTGTAGTCCATGGTATTTATCTCCTCTCGGGTCAAGGCTGAACCGAATGGTGAATAGTTAACCACGAAGGTCGCAAAGGACACAAAGGAAATATTGAACTCGCCCAACGGACGGGCGCATCTCTGGGTTTTGGCGATCCCCGCGGGTCTTGTCCTCCGTAGCTCCAGCGAAGGAGGATGTGTCACGGGTGAAGAAAGTTGGGGTGATGGGCAGGGGCGATGCGGACGTTCAACGTTTGCCTCCACCGGGACGAGCCCGGTGGGCGGCTGAGGTCAGCGTTTTCATCCACCGGGACGAGCCCGGTGGGCGGCTGAGGTCAACGTTTGCCTCCACCGGGATGAGCCCGGTGGGCGGCTGATGTTGTGTCAGCAAAACCCGGAGATGCTTCTACTTGGCGAAGAAGTCCTTGATGCTTTGGACGACCCATTCCGCCTGGGCGTCGGTGAGTTCCGGATAGATGGGCAGGGCGAGGGTTTCGAGGGCGGCGCGTTCGCTTTCGGGGAAGTCGCCCTTCTTGTGGCTGAGGTAGGCGAAGCAGTCCTGCAGGTGAAGCGGGAGCGGGTAGTAGACCTCGACACCGATATCGCGTTTTTGGAGGAAGGCGCGGAGTTCGTCGCGGCGCGGGGTGCGGATGATGTACTGGTTGAAGACATGGCGGGACATGACGGTGGGCGGGAGGCGGAGGGGGGACGTTGTGACGCCGGCGGCGGCGAAGAGGCGGTCATAGCGGGCGGCGTTGGCCTGCCGCTGGCGGGTCCAGGCGTCCAGGTGGTTGAGTTTCACGTTGACCACGGCGGCCTGCAGGGCATCGAGGCGGAAGTTGCCGCCGAGAAGATGGTGGAAGTACTTGGGTTCCATGCCGTGGACGCGCAGGACGGCCAGGCGGTTGGCGCGGTCCTTGTCCAGGCAGGTGATGGCGCCGCCGTCGCCTGCGCCGCCGAGGTTCTTGGAGGGGAAGAATGAGAAGCAGCCGTAGGTGCCGATGGCGCCAGCACGCCGCCCCTTGTATTCGGCGCCGATGGACTGGCAGGCGTCCTCGATAACGGCGAGCTTGTGGCGGTTGGCGATGGCCATGATGGGGTCCATGTCGGCCATCTGGCCGTAGAGGTGGACGGGGATGATGGCGCGGGTTTTCGGGGTGATGGCGGCTTCGATTTTAGTGACATCGATATTGAACGTGGCCGGTTCGATGTCCACGAAGACGGGGCGGGCGCCGAGGCGGGCGATGGAGCCCGCGGTGGCGAAGAAGGTGTAGGGGGTGGTGATGACCTCGTCGCCGGGGCCGATGCCCTCGGTCATGAGGGCGAGGAGCAGGGCGTCGGTTCCGGAGGAGACGCCGATGGCGTGGGGGCAGCGGCAGTAGGCGGCGAGGGACTCTTCGCAGGCCTTGACGTTGGGGCCCATGATGAAGTACTGGGATTCGAACACCTGTGCCACGGCGGCGTCAATCTCGCTACGGATGGTTTGATACTGCGCTTTCAGGTCCAACAACGGTACGTTCATTTCGACTAACTCCTAACTCAGTATTACCGGAACCACGAGTGAGAATTTGAACAGAAGACGCAAAGTTCGCAAAGGAAGAAACCAGGAAGAGGTTAGCATTGGTGGTACTCCCGGTACCATTTGACAAATTGGGGGATGCCTTGTGCGATGGAGGTGGTGGGGCGGAATCCGAGTTTTGCCCCGGCGAGGGATACATCCGCGTAGGTGGCTTCGACATCGCCCGGTTGCATGGGGAGGAGTTCGGTCTTGGGGGTCACGCCAAGTGTGTCGGAGAGAATGTGGATCATGTCCATCAGGTTTTCGGCTTGATGGTTTCCGAGGTTGAACACTTCGTAGGGGGCCAGGTTGGGGCGGAAGAGGGATGCCTTGACGCCGGCGACGATGTCGTCCACGTAGGTGAAGTCGCGGCGCATTTTGCCGTGGTTGAAGACCTGGATGGGGCGGCCGGCCAGCATGGATTCGGTGAAGAGCCACAGGGCCATGTCCGGGCGGCCCCAGGGTCCGTAGACGGTGAAGAAGCGCAGGCCGATGGTTTGGAGGCCGAAGAGATGGGTATAAGTGTGGGCCATCAGTTCGTTGGCCTTCTTGGTGGCGGCGTACAGGCTGACGGGATGATCCACGGGGTCGCTTTCGCTGAACGGCAGTTTGGTGTTGCCGCCGTAGACGCTGGAGCTGGAGGCATAGACCAGGCGCGGGGTCTTGGCATGGCGGCAGGCTTCCAGGATATTGATGAAGCCTTCAAGGTTGGCCTTCTCGTAGGCGAGCGGATTGGTGAGGGAATAGCGGACACCGGCCTGGGCGGCGAGGTGACAGACGAGGTCGAACTTGTGTTCCCGGAAAAGGCGGGTCAGGAGCGCGCCATCGCAGAGATCGCCTTCGATGCCGGTGTAGTTCGGCTGGGCCGTCAACAGGGCGTGCCGGTCCCGTTTGAGGCGGACGGAGTAGTAATCGTTGAAGTTGTCCAGGCCGACGACGAGGTGTCCGTCCTTGAGGAGGGAGTTGGCGAGGTGCGATCCGATGAAGCCGGCAGTTCCGGTGACGAGGATGTTCATAGGTGGCGGTTCAATGGTTCATCAGTGGTTAGATGGTTCACAATGGCGGGATAGATACAGGAGTTTTGGTGGAAAATCAATGATGGTCGAAGATGGCGTTGGCGAGTCGGGAGCCGGCTTCGGTGCCGATGCCGCCGCTGAAGGCGCCGGTGGCGGCGCCGACGGTGGCGCTTAGAACGCCCTTGAGTTTGTTGCCCCAGCTATTCTTGCGTTGTTCGAGGGCCTCGGTTTCGACGGCGGCGAGTTTATCGGCCTGACGCTTGATGGCCTCGGCCTCGGTCTGGGCGGCGGCTGTCTTCCGGGCGGCCAGATCGCGTTCAGCGGTGTCGCGTTCCATGGCGATTTGCTGCATGCCCGCCTGGGCTTCCTCAACGGTCTTCTGGCGGCGGTCCTGTCGTGAGAGGGAGAAAGCGTCGAGAGCGGCTGTGGAATCCGAGGCATCATTTTTGAAGGTTCCGGCTTCGGTTTCGGCGTCGCGGAGATTCTGGCGGGGGTCTGGTTTAGGGGTGGGTGATGCGGCGGGTTTCGAGGCGACCATCCTGGATTGCCGTCCGAGCCAGGCGGCGAGCGGGGGTGTATCGGTGTTCCTGCGGCTGACGTCGAGCCAGGTTTGGATTTCGCTGAGAAGCGCGGCGCCGCTATCCAGATCGGTTTTCAGCCAACTTGCGCTGATGGTGCGGTGGAGATCGGCGTAGGTGGCGGGGAGCGGGTTGTCGACGCCGGAATCGCGGACCAGGGTTTTGAGATAGGCGGGGTCGTTGGCGTGTTCCGCTGTTGTGTAGGCGGCCACGAAGTCCCCGAACTTCTGACGAGCGGACTCGCCGAGTTCCTGTTCCAGGGAGGAGCGGAGCCGTTCAAGGAGATCGCCGGTCCAGCGGGTGGTGGCTTCCGTGACTTGTGATCGGAGAGCGGCGGGGGTTTCGGCGGTCAGGGTTTCCGCCTGGGCGGGGATCTGCTGGGTGAGCAGATAGCGGAAATAGGCTGAGACGAGGGTGCGACTTTCGGGTGCCTGGGTGGCGAGGCCGGTACGTGGGACGGCGAGGAGCAGGGAGATAAGGCAGAGGGAGCGGATGAAGGTTTTCATTGGGGTTTTTCCGGTACGCTGACCTTGAGATTGATTTTGCCGGGAGCGACTTCGAGCACCTGGAGTTTGAGTCCTTCGGGCGGGTTCAGGACGAGTTTTTCGGAGAGTTCCTCGGAGGGGATGAGCGACTCCAGTTCGAAGAGAGCGAGTCCGGCGGAGTATTGTTTTTGCGTGGTGGTCTGGATGGAATCGGTCATGTTCTTGAGGCAGTCGCGGACGGCCTTGAGTTTCCAGACCTGGTCGACGCCGCCGATGGTCAGTTCGACGGGGACGGCCTTGCCGGCGGCGGGGGTGGCCTTTTCGGTCCAGGCCTTGAGCATGGCGGGGATGAGGGTGGCGAGGGATTTCTGGCCGGCGGCCTTGAGGGCCTTGGCGCTACCGGCGACATCGTCGAGGCCGACGATGGAGGCATCCTCGGAAGAGGAGGCGAGGGTGGATGAGTTGTCGGTGCGGACGGCGCGGAGGGTGGCGACGGCCTGGTAGGTGCGGAGGTTGCTGTCGCCGATGCGGCGGGCGGAGGGTTTGGCGACGGCCTCGCCGATGATGATGACATCGGCGCCGAACTGTTGGCCGAGGGCGGCGGCGCCGCGGTTATCGCCGGCGCTGCGCAAGGACTGCTGGGCCTTCTGGAGGTTCGCCTTGACCATGTCCTGATCGACGACGTTTACCTGCTGGTCGAGGAGGAGACGGGTGGTCAAGGCCTCGACTTCGGCGGTGGGGATGGTGCCCAGGCTTTTTTCGTCGATCAGGAGCATGACCTTGGGTGAGGCGGCCATGGCGGTGCCAGCCAGAAGAGAGAGGCTGGCCAAGAAGCGATAAAAGGTTTGTCGTGATGTCATCGTTTTGCCTCCAGTCGTTTCACTCGTGATTCGAGTTGATCAAGATCGCGTTCCAGGGTTGCTATTTTCTTTTCGAGATTTTGCAGCCGATGCTCGACGCTGTTCATGGCGGTGGGGGTTTGTAACGGGCGTCCAAGCCGGGTTTCCAGTTCCCCTGTGCGTTTTTCCAGTTTATCCAGGCGGGGGATGGTGGTGTCGGTGGTGACGGGCTCCAGTTCCTGGGCGACGACGGGCAGGGTCAGCAGAGCGGCCAGGATGAAGAGAAGCGGTGTTTTTTGTCGTTTCATTATTGACCTCCTGCGGCGGCAGCCGCCGCTGCCGCCCGTTCCGAGCAGACTTTACAGACAATGCTACCGGTGGGTTTGTTGGCTTCGGAGCCCTGATACAGGATGGAACCGCAGCCTGTGCAGCGGATGCGGATGCAGTTCGGGCATGGGGATGACTGTTGGTCGCGACGTGCATAACCGGTGGCACCGCAGAGGCTGCAGGTGGTGGTGTAACACATGGGGCAGCTTTCCGGTTCCTGGCCGCGCGGATAATTTTTGGAGTAACTACAGCGGGGGCAGGTCAGGGAAACGCAGTTCGGACATTCGACGCCCTGGCCGGCGATGCCCTTAAAGGTTTTTCCGCAGCCGGGACATGTGACCATGGGGCCCCCGCCGGCGCCATCCCCGCCATTTTCATCGTCCCCTTTTCCGCTGCCCTTGTTCTTCGATGAGCCACCTGATTTTGTCACCTTGGGCCCCCCGCTGCCTGTACCGCCGGACTTTGGATTTCCGCCGGAGCCGGGTGCCGTGACATTGGCGCTGCCATTGGCCTTGCCGCCATCGGGAGACGATGATTTATTGTTGTCGAAGATAATCCCGGTTGTCTTGTCGGCGGCGGCGGCTCCGACGGCCTTGCCTGCGGCCGTGGCCCCGGCGGTCAGTCCTTCGGCGACGGCGTCGCCAACCTTGGTGCCAAGGGATTCCTTTCGGTCACCGGCGGCGACCTGCTTGCTGGTTTGATTTTGTTTATCCCCGGCTTCCTGGCCGGCCTGGTCGACTTTGCCTTTGGCGTCCCGGGCTTCCTGGTCGCCGGCGGTGGAGCCTTGGGACACCTGATTATTGGCTTCCATGTTACCCATGGCGTCGCGGGTTTTATCTGCGGATTTCTGATTACGGGTGCCGGTCAGCTTGTTGAGGGCGGAACCGTTGGGGTTCTGATTATCACCGTCCTCGTGACGGGAATCGGCTCCTTTCCCTTCGGCGTCCTTCAGGCGTTTTTTTTCGTTCAGGTTGGAGACCAGATCATGGAGGGGGGCTGAGTTTCCCTTGGCGAGGGCATCGGCGGCGTGGCGGGCTCCGGCATCGGAGGCGCCGCGGGCGCGGAGTTTGTTGTAGATATCCTCGGCATTTCCCTTGGCGATCTTGTCGGCGTCGGCGGCGTTCTGTTCGTTTTTCTGTTTATCCTTCCAGTTGTCGTAGGCTTCCTTTTTCTGGCCGACGAGTTCATCGACGACGCCCTTTTCGGTGAGGCCGGCGCCGATTTCCGCTGTGTCCTTGACGGCGTCCTTGACGAAGGTTCCGGCGCGAACCCCGCCGTGAATGATGCCTTTGCCGAGGTCAACGGTGCGGTCGATGGCGGAGTCGTCACCGGAGACGGTCTCGATTTTTGGTTTCTCGGGAAGCTTGTCGCCCTTTGGGTCGCGGATCCCCTTGGCTTTTTGCTCGTTCAAACGGTCCTCATAGCCCTGGGTGTTACCGGAGGAGTAGTCCTTGGCGAGTTTCCCGGCTTCGGCGGGATCCACGCCCATGCGGCGGAGCTTATTCTCGAGCTGGGTCTGGTAGGCCTGCTGATTCATTTTGTTGGCCTGATCGGTATCCTTGTTGGCCCCGGCGTAGTCGGAGCCTTTGTTGCGGACATCACCGGTCATGCCGTCAAATTGCTGGAGGGCTTTTTTCTTGGCCTCGTCGGCGGGATCGTCGGCCGTGAGGATTTCCTTGATGTCCTGGGCGGTGTTCATGATTTGCATTCCGGTCATGGCGGTACCGGCAGCGGCCTTGATCTTGGCGCCGCGAGTGGTTGGGGTGGTGCCGGCCTTGGGAGCGCCACCCGGGCCATCGGCATCGGGGGACGGGCGGACACCCGGACCATCGGCGTCGGCAGTGGGGCCCTTGTTCAATTTGTCGCGTGTGGTTTTGTTTTGTTCGGCGGTGGCCGCGTTGCCTTCCTTGACCTTACTGACGCGATCCTCGATGGCCTCGGAGGTGGTTGGCTGGTCGCCGTAGTTGGCTTTTTTCTTGGCATCGGCCCATGCTTTATCGCCTGCATTTTCGGTTATTTTTGCCTGATCGGCGATCTGCTGGCGAGTTTTTTGGGTTTTAGCCCCCTGTTCGACGCCAGCCTCCTTGATTTTTCCCATTTCGGTGTCGGCGGTCTTTTGCCAATCCTGTATTTTTTTCTGGCGGACTTCCGGGGTGTCGCCGAGATCCGAGATGCCTGCGGTGACGTCATCGCCATAGTTCTTCAGTTTCTTGGCTTGATCGTAGAATTCCGGATTCTGCTTGGCGACGCCGGTGGCCTCGCCGGCCTTGGTGACGGCTTTGGCCTGATCCTTGATGTTGCCTCGTTTTTGGCCGTCGAGGTATTTCTTCTCGTGGTCGAGGGTCATGCCCTCGGCATCGGTGATGCCCCCGGCCTTATCGCCGACGGACTTGCGGCCGCCAGCGGTTCCGACGGCGTCAGGGTCCTGGATCTTGGCCTTGTCGTGCTGGCCCTTGGGGTCGTTTTTCCACATGGTTTCATCGGTGGTTTCGTTGACCACCTTGTGCCCCTTGTCGACGACCTTATCGCCGCGGTTTTGCCATTCGCCCTTTTTCTTGTCGAAGGCGGCATCGGAGTCGGGGGTCAAGTCGCCGTCGGAACGGACGTCTTTCTGGGCGCTGCCTGTGCTTTTGACGCCGCTCTTTTTGTCCATGTTGTTGTATTCCGAGACGCGGGGATCCTGAGCGGTGTATTTTTCGCGGACCTGAGTATGCTTCTGGGTGTATTCCTGTTTAAGTTTCTGGTACTCGGGGCTGTTTTTGTTGATGGAGCCGTCGGGATTCTTCGGGGCTTCCTTGCGGGCACGCTGGTCGTATGTGTTGCGGAGGTCGTCGAGTTCGGCCTGTTGCTGGTTGCGGAGATTGCCGAGGGTGGAGTTTTCCCCGGGGGAGGAGGGGGCGTCCGTCCCGCCACTACTTGAATTCAGGAGGATGGTGCCGCCGATGCCTACAGCGGGATTAAGCGGTTCTTTATTGCTTTCCGGGGGCAGGGAGGAGTTGTTGTCGAGGCTCCGATTGGAGTCGTGATTGATGGCGGAACCGGCGTTTTCATCGAGGGGGCGGTCGGTGGCGGAGGGGAGACGGCTGGCTTTATCCAGCGGCCGGTAGGATTGTTGTTGGATCGGCGAGCCGCTGTTGGCGTCGTTGTCGAGAGTCCGGCTGGAGTTGTCATCGAGGGGGCGTGCGGTGGTGGAGGGGAGCCGGATGGCTTTATCCAGCGGCTTGTAGGATTGCTGTTTGATTTGTGCGCCTGAGGGCAAGGTTGCGGTCAGGAGTGCCAGGGCGGCGAGGAGGTGGATCGACGGGGTGTGATGGCGAACAAAGTGTTTCATAAGCGTCTCCGAATGGGATGTTGAATTAACGGCGTATTTCCAGCGGTTCGCTGCGCTGACTTTCGAGACCGTCGACATCGATGGATGATATTTGAACGTTGAGTTTCGCGCCCACATTGGTTGCGTGCAGGGCGAATTCCGTTCCATCGGTATTGCCGAGCGGGGCGGCTCCAAGTCCCAGAACCCCTTTTTTCCATACCCGATACTGTTTGATGTCAGGTTGAGGCGGGGCGTTCCATGACAGCAGCGCCTGATTGTCGATCCATGTGACTTTCATGCCAGT
>JBIJCW010000174.1:0-4602 GCA_044344495.1 Kiritimatiellia bacterium
CTTTCTTCACCCGCGGCACATCCTCCTTCGCTGGAGCTACGGCGGACAAGAGACTGCGGGGATCGCCAAAACTCAGAGATGCGCCCGAAAATGAGGCCTTGACCTTTCCTCCGGATGCGCAATAATCATTTTTATCGCAACGTGCAGGAATCATGATAACGTCACTCTCGATCGCTCCATGTTGCGAAGAAGAATGAAGAGTTCGGGCGTGGCGGAGAGGGAGATAATTATAATGAAGAAATTGTTTGCAGGATTGATGATCGTGTTGGCAGTAATCAGCGTCACCCCATCGGCCAAGGCTGTCGATGCAGGTGGAGCCGCCATTATTTCCGCTGTCCTTCCCGGCTGCGGCGAATGGTACAACCGCGGATGGAAGGGCGGATTCCCCTGGGCGGAATGCGTCGTCGGCCACATCTGCTGCCTGTTCCAGTTAAGTTCGGTAATGGATGCCGTCAACGGCAACACCGATGAGGGACTGCGACTCGATTTCTGGTCAGCTCCTCAACATTGAGATTGCCAGAATCGTCGAAAAAAAGGGCCGGGAAATCCCGGCCCTTTTTCTTTTGCCTATCCTCGGTTCTCTATTTCTTGAACTTGAACGCACTACCCTCACCAATCGATGTCCCCTTGAACATGATCGGCACCCACAACCAACACGAACAAGGAATACAGAGGTTCTGATATTTGGTGTCCCATTGGACATCAATCAGCCCATCGGCGTCCGGATAAGCCTGCCGCGCCGCCCTCATTAAACTTCCATAACCATTATCCCCCTTAGACCACAACATAAGAATGTTGGAACTCTCAGTCGTGGCCTTTACAGGACCAAGCACAACAACATCTTCCCGCTTAAACTTGAATTCCGTGTTCGATTCTCGCGCCGACGGATAAGTAACATCCGAAAACAAAAAGCCCGGCGATACCCCAGAAGGCGGAACGCTCATGGTGGAAGCGCACCCTGCCATCAGGGACATCGCGATTAACGCAAAGACCACACCCGAAAAGAACCTCATGATGGCACCCCGATCGAAGGCGTTACCGCTTGATCTTGATCGCCGTACCTTCGACAGTCGCGGTGACTTTCGATATGATTCCCAGGCAAACCAAGTTCCACTTCGTATCCCACTGGATGTTAATGACCCCGTCGCAGTCAGGGTACTTCGCTCTAGCCGCCCGCATCAAGTTCCCAAAACCATTATCACCCTGGGCCACCAACCCCAGAATGCTCTGGCTTTCGGACGTGGCCGTCACAGGCCCGAGAATGACGAGATCATCGTGGGTAAACGTGAACTTCGTCTGGCTCTCACGATAGGAAGGGTAGGTAACCTCCGAAAAGAGCCCACCCGGAGCCACGCCAGATGGTGGGACCGACATCAACCCCGCACACCCCGTCAGGAACAAGCCAGCACCCACGCATCCAATCATCGATAACCACTTTTTCATGCTTAACCTCCTTTGTTGTGCTCCTATCTCCATTCCGTTCTTCAAAATTTTACCTTCACCCCCACTCCTGGAAGCAATGTGCCATCTTGCTGATCCCTCAGCAAGCCGCAATTCACCTCAAATTGTTCAAAAACGGCATTCCGTTGGCGGGCGTTATACTTATGGGCCCCCGATGAGGCGTTGTAGATATTGCCGAAGTACCAACTGCTCTCAAGTAACGCAAACAATCCTCCCAGCACTTCCTCGTCGTTTTGGAAGGCCGCCACCATGCCGGCAATGGTCACCCCGTTGACCAGAAATGACACCACCGCATCCCGCGGTCGCCCAACATAGAGTTGCCCTGCCCCCGGCAACACCGCAGACAACCCCGCCGCCACATTGGGAGATTTGAGCCGAACATCCTGAAGCCGATCAGCAAACCCAACAAGGCTATCAACATCAGCACGCCGCGGGGAATTGGTGGGCACACTACTGAAGGATTCCCTGGCCCACGGTGTGTTCCCGAACCGAGCCTGACAAATCCCCTTCATGATCCAAGCATCCCCCACCCGCTCATCACCCGGGAATCGACGGATATATTCATCCAGTAACCGTTCAGCCACCGCATATTGCCTCATTTGGTAATGAGTCTTGGCCAGCATCAACCAACCTTCGCGCCCTTCCGCCTGCGCCTCGTATCCCTCCTTCACCCCATTGAACCAGTCCCTGGCCGCCTCCCATTTACTGCCACGGTAGTAACTCATCCCAATCTGCATCTTGGCCCCGGCCACCTGTGAGGCCTTCGGGTTCAGAAAGATGAACCGTTCATATTCTGTGATGGCCCGGTAATAATCCCCTTGCCGAAAGAGTTCGTCCGCAAACCCCATGACGGACAGGGATTCAGGCTGCGACTCAGCTCCGGCATACCCGGCCAGCAACACGATTACGAACAACCATCTCATAAGTTTCATAGTGCGGATTCCCTTTAACTGCCAGGCACCGGATCATAACACGACATCTTTCCGTCAATCGTGATGACCGGCGCCTCCAATGCTTCGGTCCATTCATGAATCAACCGGTCCGCCGTCAGCGTGATGCCCCTAAAGGCGCCATATCGTCGCACGGCTTCGATGCTGTAGTTCGAACACGAGGGATACAACGGGCAGTGGGAGGTCATGACCACTGAAAAGTAGTTCTGGTATACACGCAACCATGTATAGGCATAAGTCCCTCCCACTTCGTCAGGCACACATCGAAATCCGGAACCCTCCGCCATCCGATTCTTCTCAGACAGGCACGGGGCTCGTTCATTCACTGACCATGGGCCGTCAAAGTCCGCAGCCACAACTGCCTCCTTTGCCGACAGGCACATCATTAAAATATACCCCACAAGGAATGTCCGCATATACCGAATCTCCCTGCCTCTCCCATGCAGGTTACCACACCCCTCGCACAAGTCCACCGCCCGTGAACCGCTGCACCTCTTCAACGTCACTTTTTCAACGCCTTCAACGCCGCTTTCACAAACCCGAACCCGATCCTGGGCAGCCAGTATTCATTGATCTCTATCACCACCGCATCGCGCCCCGCCAACTCCGCCGCCACATCCACATTACCCTGATCCAACGACTCTTCCCGATTCCCTGGATAGGCAAATCGCCGGTTGAAATAATAAAACGTGTCACGCTTCCGGTATAAGCCCTCGTCATCCATCACCTTGGTCAAGGTCAGCACAAAACTGTCCCCAATAAACAAGATATCCGGCAATGGATCGCTCGCCGTCTTCTCCAGCACGGGATGAATCTGCGGCCCGGCAAACTTCCGACTCGTCCACAGGTTCAATAAATCGCCCAGATCATTGTCCGCTCCCCAGACCACCCCGTTCGTCACAGACCCCGTCACCCTCAGTTCCGGCATGGGTTTGCGACCCTGTTCCCGTAACGCCCCCAACGTCAACCCTGCCACCCGCGCCGCCGCGTAATGGTTCCAATGGGTCCCCCCGTTCGGAAACAACGCCGGCGCCCCCTCCGCCTTCCACGCCTTGAACGCCTCATGCATATCAAGATGGTGTATCCCATATTCATCCAGCAATGCCGCCATATCGTCCCGGGCACTCCGCTTGCCCGCCCGCCCCGCCACGTCAATCCCCTCCGGCAAAAACTCAGGCAGGATCTCAGCCTTGCTGGGGGCAATCACCAGCAGGAAGGCCACCCCGCGCGCCGCCAACCGGTCCTGCAACTCACGTACCCCCGAACACACGTCCCGCAGATCCTTCTCCTTGCGTTTCCGCGGCGACCGGAATGAATCCACATACACCTTCTCAAATAGCACCCCGCCCCGCCCCTGCACCACCTTGGTCCCGCTTCCCGAAAACCGCCCGAAGACCGAGTACTGGATCTGGTTGAAGGTCCTGACCATCCACCCCCGCAACCCCACCTTGGCATTGAACCAGGGATCAAACCGGTCCTGGAGCGACCCGTCCCACCAGGCCCCCGGACGGAATTCCGGCACTGGCGGCACCTTTTCAACCCCCGCCAACGGCGCCTCAGGCAGCCACCGGAATGCCGTCTGCGTCAGCGGCAATCCCAACAGCAGCAGAAACAGACAAATCACAATGTATAGCCAGGTCTTCACGGGGAGGGTTCAGGGTTCAGGGTTCGGGGTTCAGGAAAACCTGCAGGACAGGCATCGTACATCCCTCTTGCCTCCTCCACCGTTGCTGGGGGCCATCGGCGGTCAGACTCCGGCAATTGCCTTTCGAGGGTACGTTCCATGCCATTAACCATTCGAATACACTCTTGATATCGGGCTCGATATTCCTCGTATTTCATCTGGGTCTCATATTTTTTCAAGTGAGCCATGTGAAGGTGGTGCACCGTCTCTGCCGCTTCTCCACGACTACGGTTAATGCCCTCAATTTTGTTTCGAATATGTCGATCATCATACTTCTCTGCGATCTGGGCCGGTGAACTGTTCGAAGAACGCCTGATCTGGGACCCTAACTCATATTTCTCCTCGGCCGGCCACCGGTGCGAAAGTTCGCATATCTCAATGTGCAAGCGACAGAGTTTCTGATAGACAACCAAATCCTCCAATTTCCGATAGGTCTCCATAGTCTCCTCCATTTCCTGAACCCTTCTTCCCGCCCCCACCTGAACCCTGAACCCCGAACCCTCCCTT
>JBIJCW010000032.1:0-15412 GCA_044344495.1 Kiritimatiellia bacterium
ATTCCCCGGTTTTCATCCACCCTGTTGATTTACGCATGTATTTGGGAGTGCGGCGGCTTGACCTGCGCTTCTCTGCGGTTGCCAGACCCGTTGCCGGTCGGCTATGATGACAGCCTTTATAGGGGTTTCATCATGTCATCGAATGCCAGCAACTGCGCCCTTGTCTGTTCCTGCTCCCAGCGCGGCCTGATTCCACCCGCTGCGGTCGACACCCTCTGCGCCGAACTTGCGACCCAGGGCTGGCAAACCAAGGTCGTGCCCGATCTGTGCGAAATGGCCACACAAACGCCAACAACCCTCCGGGAACTGGCGCAAGCCCGGGATTTCCTCGTGGCCGCCTGCCGACCACGCGCCGCACGCTGGCTCCTTCATTTGGCAGGAGTCGCACGGCCTGTCTCCCAGATTCAGTTTCAGGACCTTCGACCCCGCTCCCCGGCTCCGGCATCCGCCACCACCCAACCCGTTCCATCACCCCACGACGACTCAACCGGGGTCTGGCCGGCCTGGTTCCCGGTGATCGATTATGGACGCTGCACCGGTTGCCGGCAGTGCGTCAGTTTCTGCGCCTTCGGTGTATATTCCGTCGCCGGAAAGGAAGTCCTGGTAACCGCGCCATCCAACTGCAAGGACAACTGTCCCGCGTGTGCCCGCATTTGCCCAACCCTGGCCATCATGTTCCCCAAAGTGGCCGATACCCCAATCAATGGCGATGAGGTCACCACCGCCCATGTGACCGCCATGGCCGACGCCAGGCGCGCACACACCGGCGGCAACCTTCAATCGGTTCTCGCCGCACGCCGCGCGCGGCAGGCCGACACTCGGCAAGCACTCAAAACGCCGCCCCCCCCATGACCGTTCCCACAACAGGCCCGCTTCCAGTCGACGCACCACCCGCTTCCGCAAGGCAACCCGCCCTGCCCATGAAGGTGCCGCCCGCCGCCCAATGGCAGGATTTCTCCGATTGCATCCATGAGTTCCTCGCGGCCCATCCTCAGGTCCCTCCCCTCTCCCTGATCGATTTGCGTGAATGCGCGGATCATCTCCTTCGCACGACGTCCCTGGATCCCAACTGCCGGGATTTCCTGATCGTCCAACTGAACAATGCCATCTGGGAGCCCGTCGTCGCGTCCATCCCCTTCGAGCGCCGCGTCCTCATGCTCCCCCCCTGCCTGCGCTCCAGCACGGATTGCCCCGCCACCTTCGACACCTACGGCCTCCTGTGCGCCAACTG
Source organism: Kiritimatiellia bacterium (assembly GCA_044344495.1). Classification (GTDB taxonomy): domain Bacteria; phylum Verrucomicrobiota; class Kiritimatiellia; order CAIKKV01; family CAITUY01; genus CAZDUS01. The sequence goes on from JBIJCW010000032.1 coordinate 1,232, forward strand.
CGGACGCTGCTGCATCGGATCCATCTCCCGGGAGGCCGAATCCCTCGGCTACGCAGTTCTGGTCGTGGAAAGCACCAGCCTGGTGCAGCCTTTCCTGGATCAAGGGGATGCCGATGCCGTCATTGGCATCGGTTGCATGGTGTCCCTGGAACGCTCGTTTGACCATATCGTGACCGGCGCCATCCCGGGTCTGGCTATTCCCCTCCTGCGGGACGGGTGCAAGGATACGACTGTCTCCGATGGCCAGGTGCGTTCGTTGCTGCATATCGAGAATCGGAACGCCAGCCTGGCCTACCCCGACTATCAAGCCCTGCGCCGACAGGTGGACTCTTGGTTTGAACCCGATGCCCTTCAGTCACTCGGCATCACCCCCTTGACCCCAACCGAGCAGATCGGCATTGATTGGCTCGCCAAGGCCGGCAAACGCTGGCGCCCCTTTCTCACCACCGCCACCTATGCCGCCTTGACCGATTGCCCCGCCTCCGCCCTGCCCGATTCCGTACGGCGCACCACGATCGCCGTCGAATGCCTGCACAAGGCCTCTCTCATCTTTGACGACATCCAGGACAACGACGCCCTTCGCTATGGCGAACAGACACTCCACCACCTGCATGGTATCCCCTTGGCCTTGACCGCCGGATTGCACCTGCTCGGTCTCGGTTATCGACTGATTGCCGACAGCGGCGCCCCACCATCCGCCATCGCCGCCATGATGAGCCTGATCAGCCAGGCCCATCTTCATCTCTGTTCAGGTCAGGGCGCCGAACTTTGGGCCGTCCGCCATCCCACCCTCCCTTCCACAGCCGAACTTCTGGATATCTTCCGGAAGAAAACCGCTCCCGCCTTCAACGTGGGATTGCGACTCGGCGCCATCCTCGCCAATGCATCATCTCTGGATCCCGTCTTGCTCGCCTTTGGCGATGCCCTCGGAACCGCCTACCAGATCCGCGATGACATTGATGATAACCGTGACGACGCGCCGGACAACGACATCACCGCCGGACGCCCTTCCATCCTTGTGACGCTCGCCGCCGAACACGCCCCGGAACCGCTGCGTGAACGCATGCGACTTGCCACAGAGGGCAAAATGGCCGACCGCATCGCCCTGTATCGCGAAGCCATTGCCCTGACCGGCAGTGAAGCCCTGGCCAGGCGGGAGTTGGAAGGTTACAAGCAGGCCGCCCTCAAGGCCCTGCGTCCCTTGCAGAACAGCAACCTGAAGATTCTCATGCACCGGGTCGTCGCCAAGGCCTTGTGACGCCTCTCCCGGCAGGACAAAGCACTACCCCGCCACTCTGGGTCAACCGAATCCCGCCGCCGCCAACTTCTCCAGGGTCACGCCGCCTGACGACTTGCGCTGCACCTGTTTCTGGATATGTTTACCCAGGATGTCAGCCTCAAGATTCACCATGGCGCCACGCTTCAACACCCGCAACGACGTGTTCTCCCAGGTGTGCGGAATCAAGTGCACGGTGAACGTCTTCGCCCGCAACTCCGCCAGCGTCAGGCTGACACCGTCGACCGTGATGGATCCCTTGGGCACCAGTTGCTCCATGAGTTCGGCACTCCCGCCGATTTCGAGAATCCAGTCGGCGCCCCGGGCAGTCAGCCCCGCCACCTGACCGACTTCGTCAACATGCCCCGTAACAAAATGCCCCCCCAGCCGGTCACCTGCCCGCAAGGCCCGCTCGAGATTGACCGGCGAGCCTGCTTTCATCCCTGCCAGATGGGTTCGGCTCAATGTCTCTTTCAACACGTCACAGGTGAATCCACCCGGTGCAAGCGAAGTCACCGTCAGGCACGTCCCCTGTACCGCCACACTTTCGCCGATCACCAGCGCATCCTTCCAGGGTTCATGCCGGATGACAAACCGCATTCCATCGCTCCGCGCCGTGCTTGATGCCAGCGTCCCCACCTTCTCTATAAGCCCCGTAAACATGATTCCCTCACTCCGTGACGATCGCACGAATCATTACATCTTCCCCGGAACGCCGGACTTCCTGCACATGCAGTCGCGGCGCCCTGTTCAGGGCCCACCCCTGACCGCCAACCGCGTCAACCCCGCCTCCCCCGATGACCAGGGGCGCGATGAACATGACCACTTCATCCACCAGGCACGCCTTCAGCAACGACTCAGCCAGGGCCCCGCCCCCCTCCACCAGAACACTCATGACACCAAGCCCCGCCAACCGCCGCATCAACGCCGGCAACGATACTCCCTGCCTGGTTGCCGGCAGGATCCAGACCGCTCCCCCGGCCCCGGCATACGCCCTGCGCCGCGCATTCCCGCATTGGCGGGTTGTCGCCACCACCGTCACCGATTCACTGTCGCCTTGAAAAACCTTTGCCGTTGGCGGCACTCGCCCGCGGGAATCCACAATCACCCGGTACGGTCGGCGCCCCCCCGCCGGTCTCGGCAGAAGCGAGGGATCATCCGCCACCACCGTTCCAGCCCCCACCATGATGGCATCACCCTGGCGACGCATGGACTGAACGACCTCCCTCGATGCGGATCCGCTGATCCACTTTGACTGCCCCGTGGCATCGGCAATCCGGCCATCCAGCGAGGCCGCCAGCTTCAGGATCACCCAGGGGCGCTTCCGCTGCATCAGCGACGCAAAAGGCCGTATCAACTCGCCAGCCTCATCCGCCCCCCTCTGCTCATCCACCTGGATTCCGGCACGTTTCAACAAACGAAGCCCGCGCCCGGCATGCCGGGGATTGGGGTCCCTGGCCCCCACCACCACTCGCCGGATACCCGCCGCCACAACCGCGTCCGTACAGGGCGGCGTTCGCCCCCAGGTACTGCAGGGCTCCAACGTCACATACAGCGTGGCGCCCTTCGCCCGCCCGCCCGCCTGACGCAACGCATACACCTCGGCATGCGCCCCGCCCGCCTTCCGGTGATACCCCCGCCCCACCACCCGCCCACCACGCACCACCACCGCGCCGACCGGCGGATTGGGACGGGTCAATCCCGCACCCAACCGGGCAAGCCGCACGGCCTCACGCATCCACCGTTCATCCTGTGCTTCGCGCTTCACGCAACCCTACTCCTGGATTCCCAGAAAGCCATCCACAAACGCTTCCTTCGAAAACGGCTCAAGATCATCCGCCTGCTCACCCAGTCCCACGAAATAAACCGGCAACCCCAACTCGCGCCGGATCGAAAACAGAAAACCGCCCTTGGACGATCCGTCAAGTTTGGCGACCACCACGCCCGTCAGATCAATGCAGTCCTTGAATGCCCTGGCCTGAATCACCGCATTATGCCCCAGCGTCGCATCCAGCACGATCCAGCACTCATGCGGGGCCCCCGGCAAGGCCTTTGCCGCCGACCGCCGCACCTTTTGAAGTTCATCCATCAGCGGCTGTTTCGTATGCATCCGGCCCGCCGTGTCAATCAGCACCACATCCGCCTTGCGCGCCACCCCGGCCCGGACCGCATCAAAGACCACCGCCGCCGCATCGGCCCCATGGGCCCCCACCACCGCCTCCACCCCGAGCCGCTCCGCCCACAGCTTGAGCTGGTGGGCACCCGCCGCCCGGAACGTGTCCGCCGCCGCCAGCAACGGCACATAGCCATCCTGCTTGAACCGGTACCCCAACTTGGCGGTCGTTGTCGTCTTCCCCGACCCGTTCACCCCCGTGATCAGGACCACCCTGGGCCCACCAGCCCCCTTGGGATGAAACACCGCCTGCTCGGGAAATACATCCAGCAACAGGCGACGGATCACACTCCGGATATCCTCCCGCCCCGCTCGCCAACGCACCTGCTCAATCCACTCACCCACCAGCTTCGGGGTAATGTCCGCCTGGATCAGGGCCCGTTCCCACTCCTCCAACGCGGCAGGATCGGCCTTGGCCAGCCCCGGAATAAGACGCGACAAACCGCCGGCGATCTTATCCCGCGTCTTTGCCAGGGCACGCAGCCAGGACTTCACAAGGGCTTCTTCCTCTCCGGTGGCCGCACCGCCACTTCGCGTTTCAATTCCCGCCGCACCTTGTCGAGGATTCCATTCACAAATCGCGACGACCCCACATCCCCCATCGATTTCGCAATCTCCACCGCCTCATTGATCGAAACCGCCGGCGGAATCTCAGGCCGGAACATCATCTCGTACATGGCCAGCCGGATGACATTCCGATCCACACCCGCCATCCGCGACAGGCGCCAGTTCTCCGCCGTCTTCTGGATGACGGCGTCGATCTCCACGCGATGCTCATTCACCCCGCGCACAAGTTCCTCCACAAACACACGCGACTTGGGCTTGACCTCGCGCTCAGCCCAAAAGGAATTGAAGGCGACGTCCGTATCACCCGGGTTGAAATCCATCTGAAACAACAATTGAACAGCCCATTCCCGGGCTTCCCGTCTGGAACCCATCCGTCTACGCTCCCATCTGTTGGTAAAGATTCGCCATTTCAATGGCGGCCAGTGCTCCATTCCACCCCTTGTTCCCCGCTTTCGTGCCGCACCGCTCGATGGCTTGTTCAATGCTGTCCGCACATACCACCGAATTGATCACCGGCACCTCGCGCTCCAGGGCAATACCCGCCAGGGACCGCGATACCTGCGAATTGATCAACTCCGCATGCGGCGTCGCCCCCTGGATGACCACCCCCAGCGCCACAACAGCGTCCATTTTGCCTTTCACGGCAATTTTCTGAACGGCCAACGGAAGCTCATTCGCCCCAGGCACCCACACCAGCGTAACGTCCTTCTCGCTTACGCCGTGACGGACCAGGCAGTCCACGGCCCCGGACACCAATTCCTTGGTGAATAGATCGTTAAACCGGCTGACCACGATGCCAACCTTCAGCCCCTTGCCAATCAATCCACCCGATAGTTCTTTCACATTCATGATCTCCTCCTCTTGCGTTCTCATCCCTCACTCATTGCTGTCACATCCAACCTCAAAGCAAATGCCCCATCTTCTTGCGCTTGGTCTCCAGATACCGCCGGCTGTGTTCCGTCGCCGGCAGGATCAACGGAATGCGCTTGGCAATCTTCAATCCGTGGGCCTGCAGCCCCACCATCTTGCGCGGATTGTTCGTGATCAGGCGGATGGTGGACAACCCCAGGCTCGAAAGGATCTGGGCCCCCACCCCGTAATCCCGCAGATCCGCCTTGAACCCGAGCTTCACGTTGGCCTCCACCGTATCAAGCCCCTTTTCCTGCAGGGCATAAGCGTGGATCTTGTTGGCCAACCCGATGCCACGGCCTTCCTGGCGCATGTACAAGACCACACCGGCGCCCTCGCGGGCCACCATCGCCATCGCCTTATGCAGTTGCGCACCACAATCACAGCGCTCCGACCCGAACACATCGCCGGTCAGGCACTCGCTATGCACACGCACCAGCGGCGCCCGCACCTTCCGGGGATCCCCCATCACCAACGCCACATGCAGCTGATCATCAACGATCGAACGGAATAAATGCAGCTTAAACATCCCGGCGTCCGTCGGCATGTCGACTTTTCGAATAAACTCAACCAGCTTTTCCTGCACACGCCGGTGGGCGATCAGGTTTTCCACCGAGGTGATCTTAAGCTTGTGCCGCCCGGCAAACCGCAAGAGTTCCGGCAGTCGCGCCATGCTCCCGTCCTCCCGCAGGATCTCGCAGATCACGCCGGCCGGCTTGCGGCCCGCCAGTCGGGCCAGATCCACCGATGCCTCTGTATGACCCGCCCGCCTCAGCACCCCGCCATCTTTCGCCTGCAAGGGAAACAAATGACCGGGACTCACCAACTCCTCCCGTCCAGCCCCCGCCCGCATCAGCACCCGGATGGTTTCGGCCCGGTCATGCGCGCTGATCCCCGTGGAAACCCCGCGCCGCGCATCCACCGACTCCATGAAGGCCGTGCCAAAGTGATCCCCGCCCTCCCGGTTGACCATGCGCTGGATCCCCAACTCCTCCAGGCGCTCCTTGGTCATCGCCACGCAAATCAGGCCCCGCCCGTATCGCGCCATGAAGTTGATGGCCTTGGGCGTCACCCGGTCGGCGGCCATCACCAGATCTCCCTCGTTCTCCCGGTTCTCGTCATCCGCAATGACCACCAGTTCCCCGGCCCGGACGGCCTCGATCACATCCTCAACCGGGTCAAAAATCGCCTTGTGCCTCTTTGTGCTATGCGCTTTCATGGCCACCGTCGCCTTCCATCCCCATAAAAAAACCCGAAGCCTCAATGCTTCGGGTGGACAGCGCAGCCAAAACGCCACGCTTTTGCCTTCTCCCATCCAGACTCGGAGACACACCGTCTCATCACTGTCGGCCATGGCATTTCACCATGTCTGTCCCGCTTGCGCAGGACTCGCGGGCTTTCACCGCCGGCTGGGAATTTCCGCCGCAAGGCGGAGCACCCGTTCCCGAAGACAACTATTACGTCAGACAATCCCCGTGACATTTCTCCGTCACGTTCGGCCCATACCTTAGCCGATCACCCCCCTGCTTTCAATCTGTTTGTGTCCTCACCCATCTCGCCACCTGCTCCGCCAGTTTCGGACCAACCCCGGCCACACCGGCAATTTCATCCGGCGATGCCCTCAGCAACCTCCGCACCGACCCGAAATGCAGCAACAAATCCTTCTTGCGCTGTTTCCCGATCCCGGGAATCTCATCAATCGCCGACTCCCGGATCCGTCTCGCCCTCATGCGCCGGTGGTGCCCCAGCGCGAAACGATGCGCCTCGTCCCGCGCCCGTTGCAACAGGTGCAGCGCACTCGACCCCGGCGGCAATCGCACCGGCTCCCGCTGCCCCGGAAGATGAACCTCTTCAAACCGCTTCGCCAACCCGATCACCGCCTGACCATTGACGCCAATCTCCAGCAAAGCGCCAGACGCCGCATTCAACTGCGGAATCCCGCCATCGACAATCACCAGGTCAGGGAACGCTTCTCCTGCTTCCCGCGCCCGCCGGAATCGCCGGCGGATCACCTCCGCCATCATCCCGGGGTCATCCGCCTGCTCGATCGTCCTGATCTTGAAATGACGGTACCGCGAAGGGGACGGCCGTCCCTCAACCAGACAGACCAGACTGGCCACCGCCAGGGTCCCGGAAATATTGGAGATGTCATAGCACTCGATGACCTTGGGCACCGCGGCAAGATGCAGCGCCTGCCGCAACTCACAAAGCCCGGCCTTGGCGTCTTCCTGCCTGTTCATCACCGGCATGGCCGCCCGAGCCCGCTGGTGGACAATATCCCGCAGCATGAACCAGGTATCCCGCAACGATGCCGCCTCCTCAAACCGGGAAGCCTTCGCCGCCTGTTCCATCGCCGCGCGCACCTCCTCCAGAAGCGCCGGCCGCTCACCCCTCAGGAATGCACAGGCCCCGCCTGCCCGCTCGAGGTAGGCCTCCCGGTCAATCCGCCCGACACAGGGCGCCGTACAGAACCGCACAATATCGTTGATGCAATGCCGGTGATCCGCCGGACCGGGTTCCCGCGGCTTGCACTTTCGCAATCCGAATTTCTTTTCGACAAAAGCCATGGCGGCATACGTCGCCGCCGATGAAATGTAGGGCCCCAGATACACGGCACCGTCGTCACGCCGGATACGAACCGCCTTGAACATCGGCCACGGTTCCTTCAAGTCGATCCTCAGCATCAGAAAGCGCTTATCGTCCTTGAAATCAACGTTGTACCGCGGCTTGTAGTCCTTGATCAGCCGGCTCTCGGTCAGCAAGGCCTCGGCTTCATTGCGAAGGACCAGGATGTCAAAATCATCCACACTGCGCACCAGGCCGCGCAATTTCGGATCCGCCCGCCGCCAGGTTCCTTCGCGGAAATAGGATTGAACGCGCTTGCGCAGTGAGAGCGCCTTGCCCACGTAGATAATCTTGCCCCGCCGGTCGCGCATGAGATAGCAACCGGGCCTGTCAGGCAAGTCCGACAGTTTCGCCTGTACCTTCTCAGATAGTTTGAGTGTCGCCATCGGTCAATCCGGATCGCGCACGCCTACCCATCCTCAGACGGCCAGGATCCGGAGGACCTTGTCCGCCAGTACCTCGGGCGTCATGCCGTACTTCTGCGCCAGAATCGCCGGTGCCCCATGGGGAATGAATTCCCGCGGCCATCCCGCCCGGATCACCGCCCCCTTGTATCCCCGGCCGATCAGAAATTCTTCCACGGCGGAGCCAAAGCCGCCTGCCGCCATCGCGTTCTCGATCGTCATAAAGCACTTGGCACGCCCGCTTTGAGCAACAAGACACCCCTCATCCAGCGGCGCCGCAAACCGCGCGTCAACAATGCCAACCGAATAGCCGCGGGCGGCCAGTAAATCAGCAACCCCTGACGCCAGCGGCAAGGTGTCGCCCAACGCCCACAGTTGAATTTCCCAGCCATCCCGTACCACACGGGATTTACCGCATTCAACCATTTCAAACCGGTCCGGCATCGCAAACCCGGGGCACACCCCCCGTGGATAGCGGATCACCGTGGGCCGCTTCCATTGCGTGGCCGAGTAGAGCATGTTCACCAGTTCCACGCCATCCGCGGGTTGCATGATCACCAGATTGGGAATCGCCCTCAGCAACACCAGGTCGAACACACCATGGTGCGTCGGCCCGTCATCCCCCACGATCCCGGCCCGGTCAAGGCAGAAAATCACAGGCAACTGCTGGAGACACACGTCGTGAATAATGCAGTCCACCGCCCGCTGGGCAAAGGTGGAATACACGGCAAAAACCGGCACAAAGCCCTGCGTCGCCAACCCGGCGGCAAAAATCACCGCGTGCTCCTCGCAGATGCCCACATCAAAAAAACGTTCCGGGAACCGCTTGGCAAAAGCCGCAAGACCGGTCCCTGTCTTCATTGCCGCCGTGATCCCCATCACGGCCGGATCCTGTGCCGCGATGATCTCCATCGCCGCCCCGAAGATCTGCGAATAGGATGGCGCACCGCTGCTCGACACAGGCGTCCCGGACTCCACATCAAAACTGCCGGTGCCATGCCAGGTCTCCGGACAGGCTTCGGCATAGGCATAGCCCCGTCCCTTCTGGGTGGAAACATGCAGCAAAATCGGACGGTCGTAGTCGCGCGCAATCTCCATGGCCGCAATCAGACGCGGCAGGTCATGCCCGTCAATGGGCCCCACATACCGCAGCCCCAATTCCTCGAACAGCACGCTATGGAGGAACATGCTCTTGATGGCCTCCTCCATCCTCCAATAGACCCGGCGCAGGAATTTGGACTCCCCGGAAACCCGGGCCACCGCGCTCTCGATCGAGGATTTCAGATGATTGTACCGCGGATTCGCCAGCAATTCCCCGAGATAACGCGAAACGGCACCCACGTTGGCCGAAATGGACATCTCATTGTCGTTCAGAATCACAATGAGACGCCGGGCGGTCGTCGCAATGTGGTTCATCGCTTCCAGCGAAATCCCGCATCCCAAGGCGGCGTCTCCCACCACGGCAACCACGTGCTCCGGCCCCCCATGCCGGTCCCGGGCCACCGCCATACCAAGGGCCGCCGATAGCGCCGTACCGGAATGCCCGGCTCCAAACGCATCGCAGGGATTCTCATTACGGTTCAGAAAACCCGACAACCCCTCAAACTGACGGAGCGTCCCGAACCGGTCCCGGCGTCCCGTCAGGATCTTGTACGCATAGGCCTGATGACTGACATCCCAAACAATCTTGTCCGCAGGCGGATGGAACACCTTCAGGATGGCTATCGTCAGTTCCACCACGCCCAGATTCGGCGCCAAGTGTCCACCCGTCCGGCTTACCGTCTCGATGATCAACGACCGGATCTCGGATGCCAATGATTCCATCTGGTCCTGATTGAGGCCCTGCAGGTCACCCGGCCCGTTGATCGTCTTGAGTACTTCGTTCATCGTTTCTTGATCCACACTTCCTTCGGAACTTGCCGACCGCGATAAAATGACACATTCCGCCCCCCCCATCAAGCGCGCTCGCACGTGGCCGTCAACCAAAGCGCCTCCCAAGCCGCAAACGCTATCGCTTGACGACCCGGTTTGCCCACTGTAGCTTCCCTCCATCAAGCCGACAGAGGGTTTGCATACCAATGAAATGCCTTTTTCTTAATCCGACAAAAACAGACAAGTGGGGCGGCATGGAGAACTGGATGCTCAAGCTCTGCACCAGTCTCCCGGAGTTCGGCGATGAATGCCTTGTCGTCGCCAGATCCTCCAGCCGCTGGCCCGCCGTCTGCCGTGAACACCATATCGCCTTTGAACCCTGCACCTTCGGCGGCGACCTGGCCCCCTGGGTCGTCCCGAGGCTCCGCGCCATTTGCCGCGCCTTTCAACCGGATGTCGCCATTGTAAAAGGATTCCGCCAGGCACGCTTCATGCGCCTCGCCCGACCCTCTGCCACCATCGCCGTCAAACTTCCCGCAAAGAATGAACTCACGGCGGCCCTGACCAATCGCCTGACCTTTCATTACTGCGTCGACCGCGTGTTGACCGACAGCGAAGACACCCGTAATGCCTTCCTCAGGTTCCCGTGGGTCCCCGCGCACAAGATTGCCGCCGTCCACAACGGCGTGCTTGTGCCAGACGCCCGGGCCATCCCTGCCGCCCGGGTCCGCCTGCGGGACTTCATGAGCCTGCCCCCCGATGCCCTCATTGTCGGAGCCTCCGGCCGCATGAGTACCGCCAAGGCCTTCGAGGACGCCATCAAGGCCTTCGCGGGGGTCCACAACCGGGACGCCCATCTCATCCTCTTTGGCAAAGGCCCGGAGGAGCCTGCGCTTCAGCAGTTGAGCGCTCAACTCGGACTTGCCGGTCGCGTTCATTTCCCTGGCTGGCATGACGACGCCCGGAACCTTCTTTGGGGCGCCGACGCGTTGATTCATCCGAGCCTGTCCGAAGGTTTGCCGAATACCGTCCTCGAATCCATGGCAGGCGGGGTGCCCACGGTGGCCACCAAGGCCGGCGGTACGGCGGAAATACTCGAAGGCCCCCTGCGCGACTACCTCGTCGATCTCCACGATGTGGCCGGCATGACCACCCTCCTCAACCGTCTCCTGGAAAACCCCTCACTGCGCCTGCACGTGGGCCAGCTTGCCCGCGACCGGGTGCAGACCCATTTCTCCATTCCGGCCATGACGGACAGCATCCGCACGATCCTCCTTGCCGCCAGGTAGTTCCGGAACATTCGCCTCGCCGGACTGGCGCGCCCCCCTCACCCCACGGGCTTTGGCAGGAAGATCTCCTGAAAGAAGTTTCGCGCAAACCGATCCGTCATCAGCGAAATGTGGTCAACAACGATCTGGTTAAGCGAGGGCCGGTGGCCCTTTGGGTACACCTTCTGGATGTAATGGTGCAGTTCGCGCACCGGCGCGGGATCCGTCTCACGCACCATGCCCCACTGCCGCTGCGGCCGGCTGACAAGTTCACGCTGCTCAAAATCAAAGATGACCCCCAGCATGTTCTCCGCCCGACTTGCATACTCCACCAGTTGGGGATGGCAGTAGATGTTCTTCATGCTGTATTCGTACAACGAGCGAAGCGCATCAAAGGCCTCATTCGAGAACCCGATGCGCTCCGGGGTCTTCAGATTCACCCGGATCATGTCGGTAACCAGATTGTTGATGATCACCCGGTTGTCATCGCCCAGGACCCGGACCACTTTCGCGGGGAGTGGCGGGAGCCGCCCAAGCACACTCAGCGCATCTTCATAGTCACGCCCCGCATAGGCAATGCGATCCACCATCCGGACCAGGCACCCTTCCAGCGTGAAGGGCAAGAGCCCCCTGCCCTTCAACTGTTCCAGCGGTTTGCCGACCTTCTCCCGCGGACTCAGATACTGCTCCATGCTCTCCCCGCAATGGCACACAATACCATCCCTGACCTCATAGGTCAGATTCAGCCCGCACTCTTCCGTGGAGGGCCGGATGGCGAGGCGGTCAACCACACGCAAACTGTGGCACTCGTGCGAGAACGACTGGGCCGGATCATTCTTCTTCCACATGCGGTCCAGCGCCTTTTCGCCTGCATGCCCGAAGGGACCGTGCCCGAGGTCATGCCCCAAGGCAATGGCATAGGCCAGATCCTGATTCAACCCAAGGGCGCGGGCAACGGTCTGGGCAATCGATGCCATATACAGGGAATGATCCACCCGGGTGGCCACATGGTCGCTCTCAGGCGAGAATATCACCTGGGTCTTGTAGCGCAGCCTGCGGAAAGCCGTGCAGTGAAGAATCCGGTGCGCATCCCGCTGGTAGCAGAGACGGATCGGGTCTTCCGGCTCTTCACGCTGGCGACCGCGGCTCCGCGAACTCGGCATGGCCAGTGGATGATCCAAAATCTTTTCTTCACGCTCCTGGGCCAGTTCCCTCAAGGTCTTGTTCATGGTCTTGTTTCTCCCGACATCCGTGGCGCAAGGGATGCATCCATCACCCGATAGTACTTGATCATCCCGTACGGAAAATCATGCGGCTTGTAATTGGCAAGCCTGCCCTGCCTTAGGCTGAACGTCATGCTGTGATGCATGAACAGCCACGGGCAATCCTCCATCACCACACGCTCCATCCCGGCATACACGCCATCCCGTTCCGTGCCGTCGGCGAGTCCTGCCGCTTTCTCATAGAGACGGTCGAAGGCCGCATTCTTGTAGTTGCACCGGTTGGCTCCCGGCGTTTCATTCGGGCCGTAGAAAAGCTGAAGGAAATTCTCCGGGTCCGGATAGTCGGCCATCCAGGTCAGCAGGAACATCTGGGCTTGTCTTTGCTCGAGTTTCTTCAGAAAGGCCGGCCAATTGTTGAAGCTCGGCTTGATCACAACGCCGATCCTCTCCATGAAGGAGGCCAGCACCTCGGCCGTCTCACGGGTGTCGGAACCCCCGCCACCAAGCTCCAGGGTCAACTCCAGCCGCCGCCCTGTGCGGGAATCCCTTCCCCCGGGATATCCGGCGGCAACCATCAATGCCCTGGCCCGCTCCACATCGAACGGGAACATCGTTTTCCCGGGATTGCCGCGCCGCATCGCCGGCGGCACCGGCCCATCCGCCGGCATGACGCGGCCATTCTGGAACCGCACCCATTCCTCCCGATCAAAGGCGGCCGTCATCGCCTGCCGCAGACTCCGGTTCGCACCCACCACGGGATCGTCCATGTTGAACCCGATATACCCCGTATCCAGCGCCGGCGCCTTGTCCATCACCACACCCCGCCCCGCCAGCCCCTCGGACAACTCATCTTGCCGGACAATCACCGCATCCCAGTTGTCCCGCGAAATCGTGGACAGGTCCAGCTCATTGGCCAGAAACATCAGCCATTGCGAGGAGGGATCGCCGACCGCATATTGAACAATCCGGTCAATGAAGGGTATGGGTTGCCCCGCATCCGCGAGTAAACCGCTGGCGGCGTCCCCCGCCTCCCCGCTGGACGGATAGCGGTCCATCCGCCCGGTTGCCATCCACTTCGGATTGCGCACAAATTCTATCCGGTAGTTATGCACATACGATTTCAATACATAGGGCCCGGTCCCCACCGGGTGATTGATAAACTCCTGCCGGTAATACTCCACAGCCTCGCGCGGCACGGCATACGCATAATTCATCGCCAAAATCCACAGGATCCCCGGAAAGGGCTGGGTCAGCCGCAGGCGGAATGTATGGCGATCCGTTGCATATAGCCCTTCCACCGGCGAATCGTAGGTGGCCGCGCCCGTTGCCATCGCCTCACGGTAATCATCCAACCCCTTGATGCGTCCGCGAAACGCCCAATACCCGGAAGACCCCACCTTCGGGTCCGCGATCCGCTTGATGGAGTAAACAAAGTCCTCCGCCGTCAATTCCCGCCCTTCCCCTTTTCCAGCAATAAAACAGGGGTCGTCCTGGAAGTAAATCCCCTTCCGGATCCGGAAACTGTAGTCAAGACCGTTGGAGGATACGGTCGGCAGTCCCTCCGCCAAACAAGGGTCAAGCCGGTAGGGACGACTCAAGTAGGCATACTGGATCAACCCCTCATAGACCTTGCTCACGGCCTGCACAGAGGGAACATCCATGACGCGCGCCGGGTCAAGTCCGGCAATACGTCCCGTTTCCGATCGAAACAAAGCCTCCCCGCTGGCCAGCCCCGCCAATAGGGCCACTGCCATGACAAGAAATAACCCCTTACACTTCATCGTCAACATGGCGTGAGAATGCGGAAATCAGAAAGGAAGGTCAAGATCGGGTGCACCCCCGCTTACTAAAGCACTGAACCCGC
>JBIJCW010000175.1:0-4588 GCA_044344495.1 Kiritimatiellia bacterium
GCCAGGCCAACCAGGGCCATCAGGGCGATTCCCCGTCCGTGCCGGTCGGCGCTGGCGCGCATGTGGACGAAGACAGCCAGGACGATCCAGGTGACGATAGTGGCCAGGACCTTGGGGTCGGTAAACCAGTCATCTCCGCCGCCGCTACGGCGCACCAGGACGAAGCCGAGTACGACGGAAATCGTGAGGAGGAGGAAGGCGACCCCGGCGAGCCGGCTCATGAGGTGGTCGAGGGTTTCCAGGGAAGGGAGGCGTTCCCAGACAAGGCCGAGGCGCTTGTGTTTGAGGTTGCTGTCCTGTACCAGGTAAAGGACGGCATTGAGGCTGGCCAGGGTGAATACTCCGAAGGCGGCGTAGGCGGTGATCACATGGGAGACCAGCCAGAAGCCCTGGACGGGAAGGGGGGCTCCGGTACCCATCCGGAGGGCGGACACTCCGCAGAGCAGGGAGACGGCGGCATAGGGGATAAGGATGGCGGCGATGCCGCGCGTGGGGCGGAATGCGGCCAGCAGGAGGTAGGCGGCACTGAGGGCCAGGGCGTAACTGGCCAATGCGTCAAACCGTGAAAAAACAGGCATTTTATCGGTGCAACAGAGACGCACTGATAACAAAGTCATGAGTAGCAGCATGCCGCCTGCCAGCAGGATTATCGGGGCGTTGTCTTTTCGTTCGCCCGACCGCAAGAGGGCGACAAGGGCCAGGACTGCCGAAACGCAGTAGAGGGCCGTTCCGCCGATCCCCAACGCCGATTCCAAGGGTAAACTCATAGTGCCTCAATCCGCTTTCTTCCCGTGACCTCCGCCGTCCATCATGTTATTCGCCAGAAGCTGCCAAAAGAGTAATAAATATACCTAATTCCTCGTGACGTTTCCAAGCCAAATGATTCCCGACACTATTGTGCCGACTGCAGATTGAGTTCGTGGAAACCATCTGCTCACGCGGTTGCTTGCGACGATGGCAGATGCGCCGCGGGTGAGCCGTACGGCAAGGCGATTGGCGCGTCTGTCTTCTTTGCATTGCGGCAGACATCGATCCGTGATCTGAATGGTTTGCGAGTCTCATGGCAATGGCCGTCTCGTTACACTATGGCCCTGGAGCACCGCGTCTTTGAAGAAGACTGACAGTGAATCCAACCAACAACAGTGCGATTGTGATCAGCATCGGTACACTATTTGTGTGTCCCTAAGGATTTGGCCGACCACGATAGCAAATCGCTCGATGCTTCCACGACCCAGCGGTCGTATCCTATCTGACCCCCACCATCTCCCGCTTATGTCAGGTTTTCTGAATAGAAGAAGTAGCTCGATATGGGATAAACCATTGGTGTATAACAACAATCATCGAAGGCAGGGATGGTGAAACCTTGAATAGATCCTTCAAGGAACGATACGGTGTCAGCCATCTGTGTCGTCTGGGTATCGCCAAGGAGTTGACCGGTCAAGAGCGCAACCGGATGCATTCGCTCCGTGCAATCATCTGCGCTTTTGGAGACATGATACTTATGCCCGCTGAAAGTCGGATACGGAGTGGATGGGCAGCGGGCGTGTCATGGGTATTTGCGATTGTGTTTCTGGGGGGTATGGGGTCCCTGGGGGCTGGGGAATCTGCCCCTGAACCGGGCAAGGAGGCGACGCTGAGGTGCCGGGAGTTTCCCCAATACAGCTACCGCGTGCTCCTCCCCGACGGATACGATGCGGCCAAGCCTTGCCCGATCCTGTACACGCTCAATCCCGGCGGAGACGGCATGGTTGCCCAGCATCAAGTCGTCAGCCAGGTGCAGCCGTCGATCATTGTCGGCATCACGGGCTCCAAGAACGGCAGACCGGAAAGGGAGTGCGGGGGCGAGATCTATGCGGTGATGCTGGACACGCTCGACAGGTTCAATGTGGAGCCTGCGGCGCAGTACGTCGGTGGCTTCTCCGGTGGGGCCGTGGTGGCCTACATTCTCGCACGCCAGTATAAGGAACGGATTTCGGGCGTCATCGCCTCCGGGGGATGGTTGCAGAACATGTATGACCCATGGTTCGCCTATCCCCGGGGCCTCCTGGTTGCCCGCGTGTGCGGAGTTCGCGACACGGGTGCCAATCGATTTGCCAAGAAAGACCTGTCCCGCCTGGAGCAGGCGGGCTGCAGAGTGCGCGATTGGAGCCAGAATGGCGGACATGCGGTTGGCAGTCCGGAAAATCTCAGGGATGTGATGAGGTGGTTCGTTTTGGAAAAGCAATGCGACGTGACTTCGGGATCGGCCCGGGAGCGATCGGTCAGGTGGGCGGACAATCCGTATGCGGACGATGTCATCAGAGAGGTGCTGGATATTGTCAAAACGTCGCCGCACACCCGGTTGGGCCAACTGGCATTGATTCATTTGTACGCCGCGATGAAAGAGGATGGCCGCTTCTGCAAGGTGGCCATCCCGGGGGGGGGCGCAGGCCCGGAATTGAGCGGATTTTTTGGTTATGCGGCGTATGGAGCAGCTTTGGCCAATGATGGACCGCGTTTCCGGTCCGCGGTGTATGCGCTTAACAAGGTTTGCCCGGACAAGAACAGCAGGTGGCGTGGCATTATCGGCGCCCTCTATCTGTTCGGCCCCGGCGATACGGTTATGGATCCCGGGGCTGGACTGGCATTTGTCCGGGGCTGCGCCACAGCGCCGGACGCGCCCCTGTTCAACCAACTGATCCATGCGGCTGCCCTGCTGAAGAACGGCAAGGCAACCGATGCCGTGAAGGCAGCAGCCCATATCACGGTTCCGCCCGATGACCCCAAACTGGCCCCTGTTGTCGCCGATTTCGCGAAAGCCATCAAACAGGGGCCATCCGCGCTGGATGCGGGAGTCTGGTTGGGCTATTTTGGAGAAGGTGATTGATGTTGTGTGCCACGCGGAGCGTGGGAGTGACGAAGCAGGGCTTCGGGTTAAGTCGCAAAATCTGCTGGCTGTGTTCAGCGAGTTTGGGTCTTGCGTGCCATGGCGGACAAAAGTAGTATCGGCGACATGACGGATCTGGAGGCGATACCGGACGTAACGTCGCATCAGTTACCGGCGGCGGGAGAGACAGAAGCAGATCGAGGAACAGGTCAAATCGCCATTCCGCATGTCGGATGACAAGACAAAGTCCTTATCCGATGGATAGGCCTGTGGTCTGAACCCATAATCCTGTTTGTGTTACACATCATACTCGGATCGTGAAACCCTTTGCAAAGTCCCATCGTTATTCACTCCTGGTGCTGGCCGCCACGCTGGTCTGCGGCGTTGCCTTTCTTGCATCGCTTAACCTCTGGTACCTCCGCAAACTGAAGAGCGAGGATGTCCATATTACGGCGGCACAGGCCGTGCTTGATCTGGGCGTTGCCATCACCCGCCATGTTTCTTCTCAAGCCGCCCTGTCGTCTCCCGATGATTCCTGGCGCAGTCTCCAGCAGTTACTCCGGGGCTTGAAGGAAGTGGAACCTTCATTGCAGTACGTTTCCATCACGGAAGGCGATGTCACCCTTTTTCACGAGGATCTCTCGCGTGTAGGACTCGGCGGCTCCACGAATAATCCGGTGGGCGACATCATTGTCGGACGTCGATTGCTGGCCACTGATGCGGAGGTCGTTCCCGTGCTGACGTTTACAACGCCTGTCCCTGGGAGTTCGTCCGCGCCAGCCCGGCGACTGCAACTTGCCCTCAAGAAGGAAGCGGTCAGTCACCGTGAGGCGCAGGCGGCCGGTGTGCTGACATTGATGTTCCGGCTTTCGCTGATGACAGTCGCTGTGGCTTTTCTTCTGGCAATTCTGTTGATCACCTGGATTCTCCGGCACGAAATGGCGTTTCAGCAACGGCAGCGTGACTCCGAGCATTTGACCTTTGCCGGCATTCTTGCCAACGGGATTATTCATGATGTGCGTAATCCGATGTCATCACTCCGACTGGATATCCAGATGCTGCAGAAGGAGGCGGACAAGGGGGGAGGGGCCAATGTGGATCGGGTCCGGGAACTTACGGAACGTGCGCGCAGGACGATCGATCGTCTGGATGCGGTGATGCGCGAGTTTCTTTTTGTCTCCAAACCGGAAGGTCCTGTGCTGGAACCGGTTGATGTCAATGCCTGTGTCCGGGACAGCATAGACCTTCTTCAACCCCGCTTTGAGCGGGCAGGAATCAAGCTTCAGGTGGATCTGGATTCGAGCGGTCCGGTTATTTCGGGTCAAGATGTTGGACTCAAGCGGGCTATTACCAATGTGCTGACGAATGCGAACCAGGTCTCGCCTGAGGGAGGATTGGTGGCCGTTTCCACGGTGCGATCAGGCGGCCTGGTGCGGATCATCGTTGAGGATGAGGGGCGGGGTGTTTCGCCGCGCGAGGCGCCGCGGATCTTCGACATGTTTGTTTCCGGAACTCCCGGTGGTATCGGTCTTGGGCTTTACCTGGCGCGGGTGGCGGTGGAGAAACTTTCCGGCAGCATTGCGGTTGAGAACCGGCCTGTCAAGGGGGCCCGGTTCATCATTACGCTGCCGTGCGCCAGCGGCGCGAAAGAGGGGTAAAGGTGTAGGAGGGGCAGGTATTGCCTGCAACGTCGTTCACCACTGACGCGAGGTCAGTGGGCTC
>JBIJCW010000033.1:0-15317 GCA_044344495.1 Kiritimatiellia bacterium
CGAGGATCTGCAGGATGCGCTTGACGATCTCGATATTGGGGACGTCATAGTTGCCGCCGAGGTTATAGACTTCGCCCGACTTGCCGCGGCGCAGGACGGTGTCGATGCCGGAGCAATGGTCGACGACATAGATCCAGTCGCGGACATGGAGGCCGTCGCCGTAGACGGGGAGAGGTTTATCCTCGAGGGCGGTGCTGATCATGAGGGGGATCAGCTTTTCGGGAAACTGGTAAGGGCCGAAGTTATTGGAGCAGCGGGTGGTGACGGTATCCAGGCCGTGCGAATGGCAGGCGGCGCGGACCATGAAGTCGGCGCCTGCCTTGGTGGCGGCGTAGGGGTTATTGGGTTGGAGGGGGGTTTCCTCGGTGAAGGCGCCGCTGGGGCCCAGGCTGCCGTAGACTTCGTCGGTTGAGACTTGCAGGAATCGTTTAACCTTGTGTTTGCGCGCGGCATCGAGCAGGAGTTGGGTGCCGAGGATATTGGTGCGGATGAAATCGCGGGGTCCCATGTGGAGGCTGCGGTCCACATGGCTTTCGGCGGCGAAGTTGACGACGAGGTCGATGGAGTGGTCGCGGAAGACCCTGCCGACGTCGCGGGGTGCGGCGATGTCGCCGTGAACGAAGGTGTAGCGCGGGTCGTTCTGGAGGTCCGCCAGGTTTTCCAGATTGCCGGCGTAGGTGAGGGCGTCGAGATTGACGACCTGATCTTCGGGGTGGTTTTGAAGGATGTACCTGACAAAGTTACTGCCGATGAATCCGGCGCCGCCAGTGACAAGGAGTTTCATGCATATTCCCCTGATAATTGCCGGGATGTATAACTGAAGGAAGGCGGGGTGTCGAGGCGAATGGTGCGTGAATGGTGCGGATTTCCTTGAAAGGGGAAAGGGTGTGACGTATTGTTACGGAATAGACAAGTCGGCCGTGGGTCGGCTGAATGGACCAACAAGAATTAGGAGAATGGCATCATGGCGTTGATCGAGAGTATTGTGGCGCGGGAGATTCTGGATTCACGGGGCAACCCGACGGTGGAAGTGGATGTGACGCTGGAGAGCGGCGTGATCGGTCGTGCGGCGGTGCCGTCCGGTGCGTCCACGGGCGAGCATGAGGCGGTTGAGTTGCGGGATGGCGACAAGAAGCGCTATCTGGGCAAGGGGGTCCTCAAGGCGGTCCGCAATGTCAATGTAGTGATTGCCCCCGAACTGATCGGCTGGGACTGCCGGGATCAGGTCGGCGTGGACATGGCGATGATCAAGATGGATGGGACGTCCACCAAGGGGAAACTGGGTGCCAATGCCATTCTGGCGGTATCGCTGGCGACGGCCAAGGCGGCGGCCGAGTACTGCGGGCTTCCGTTGTTCCGTTACATTGGCGGCGCGAACGCCAAGGTCATGCCGGTGCCGATGATGAACATCATGAATGGCGGCGCGCATTCCGATGCCCCGATTGACATCCAGGAATTCATGATCATGCCCAAGGGCGCCAAGTCGTTTGCCGAGGGGTTGCGGATGGGCACGGAAGTGTTCCATGCGCTCAAGGGTGTGTTGAAGGGTATGAAACTCAGCACCTCAGTCGGGGATGAGGGCGGATTCGCGCCCAAGCTGGCCAGCAATACCCAGGCGTTGGATGTGATCATGGATGCGATCAAGCAGGCCGGGTACAAGCCGGGCAAGGATGTGTTCCTGGCCCTGGATGTGGCAGCGAGCGAGTTCTACGATGCCGGCAAGAAGCGCTATGTGTTCAAGAAGAGCGACGGATCGGTCCATACGGCCGAGGAGATGGCGGCGTTCTATGCCAAACTGTGTGCGAAGTATCCGATCATCAGCATCGAAGACGGGATGTCGGAGAACGACTGGGATGGCTGGAAGAAGTTGACCGAGAAGTTGGGCGACAAGTGCCAGTTGGTGGGCGACGATCTGTTCGTGACCAACACCAAGTTCCTCAAGAAGGGAATTGACCTGGGGATTGCCAACTCGATTCTGATCAAGGTCAACCAGATTGGCACCTTGACGGAGACGCTGGACGCGATCCGGATGGCGACGCAGGCGGGTTACACGGCGGTGGTGAGTCATCGTTCGGGCGAAACCGAGGATGCGACCATTGCGGACATTGCGGTAGCGACGAATGCGGGTCAGATCAAGACTGGCTCGCTGTGTCGCACGGACCGGGTCTGCAAGTACAACCAGTTGCTGCGCATCGAGGAGATGCTTGGTGAACATGCGGTGTATGGCGGCGTGATCTGAGAATGGTTGAGGAGGGACACCGGGGCCGCCGCAAGGAGGGCCCCGATGTCCCGTTGAAGGCAGGGGGATCCGGACGGTTGCGGGAAACGCAGGCGGGATTGCCATCATGAACTTCTGGGTAATGCTCTACCGGTTCGCGTGGATCATCGTGGTGGTGTGTTGTGTCATCGCGGTGGTTTGCGTTTTTGTGCCCCGGGCGCATACGCACCAGGAGCTTCAGCGCCGCAAGCGGGCGCTGGAGGAGGGGAATGCCCGGCTTGAGAGCAAGATCCGCCAGCTGGATGAGAAACAGCAGCGATTCCGGACTGATCCCGATTTTGTGGAGCGGATTGCGCGTGAGCAAGGGATGGCAAAGCCGGGTGAGACCATCTTCCGGTTTGCGGCCACGAATGCTGTTTCAAAGGGGCGGCCATGAAGCGGTGTCAGTGTAGCCTGATCTTGCTATGCGTGTTACCAATGGCGTTGTTGGTGTTCTCCGGCTGTATCAAGATTGATTCAACCATCGATATCGCTCCCGACGGTGGCGGGAGTTGGCGGTTGATGTATGCGATGCCCACGCACGTGATCCGCCAGATTGAAGTCACGAGCGATATGGCGAAGGAACTTGATCGTGCGGGCAAGGGCGGTACGATGCGAGCAGTGAGCCGTGTTGCGGATTTGCCCTATTTGTTCAATGAAGCCGCCATCAAGGAACGGTTCAAATTGCTGGAAAGCCAGGGGATTATACTTGGCAAGGTGCAGACCCGCTCGCATGGAGGGTGGAGTTATGTGGACCTTTCCATAAAGTTTACGCGTTTGGAGACGTTGCTGAGCCAGCCTTTCCTGGCGGAGTGCGGTTTTGCCCTGTCAAACACCGGTTCCGGGACCTGTAAGTTGGTGGTGTCGATGCCCGATATGGGGACTCCGGATGAACTCCCCAATCTGGATGATCCTTCGGTGAGTGAGCGGGTCCGGCCGTTCATGAATGGACTCAGGGTGGTGTCGAGGATCGGGGTTCCCGGCGAGATTCGGAACAGTAATTCCTCCAGCAGCGATTCCCGGCGGGCCACCTGGGAGTGGGATTTTGACAAGGACAACAGGGCATTGGCCAGGCTATCCCAGGCGAAAATGATTATTGTCTTCGACGCGAGGGATCTGCGTCTTCGCGATTTTTCCCGGCCGGCGCGGCGGGAGTAGTTGCGGTTTGGCGGCTGAGTTCGCTTATTGACAGCGATAGGTTGTTTAGGCTTAAATGCCCGCAGTTTAGCAACTTGCTCTAGGAGAATACCCTTTGGATTTGGAAATGTTGCGCCACAGCACGGCGCATGTGATGGCGGCCGCGATACGTCGGCTTTTTGAGAATGTTCAGTTCGACATCGGGCCGGCAACGGATAGCGGGTTCTACTACGATTTCGATCTTCCCCACCGTCTTGCCCCCGAGGATTTTCCGGCGATTGAGAAGGAGATGGCCCGTCTGGTCGCCCAGGATCTGCCGTTTGAGCGGGTGGAGATGACTCGGGGCGAGGCTCGACAGAGGCTTGAGTCTGAAGGGCAGCGGTACAAGATCGAGCGTCTCAGCGACATCCCCGAGGGCGATGCGATCAGTTTCTACCGGTGCGGGGATTTCCATGACCTGTGCCGGGGGCCCCATGTGTCGAGTACCGGGAAACTCAAGGCCTTCAAGTTGCTTTCGGTGGCCGGGTCGTATTTTCGCGGGATCGAGACGAACCCGATGTTGCAGCGGGTCTACGGGATTGTGGCGGAATCGCAGCAGGAGCTGGACGAACAGATCCGGCGTCTGGAAGAGGCGTTGAAGCGGGATCACCGCAAGTTGGGCAAGGAGCTTGACCTTTTCAGCGTACAGGAAGATGTCGGGCCCGGCCTGATCCATTGGCATCCCAAGGGTGCGCGCATCCGATCGATCATTGAGGAGTTCTGGCGGCAGGAGCATTTCAAGGCCGGCTATGAGATCCTGTACACGCCGCATATCGGGCGGGCGGGGCTTTGGGATACGTCCGGGCATCTTGGGTTCTATCGTGAGAACATGTATGCGCCGATGGATGTTGACGACGTCTCCTACTTCGTCAAACCGATGAATTGTCCGTTCCACATCCAGATCTACAAGACGCACAAGCGTTCCTACCGGGATCTCCCGCTGCGATGGGCGGAGCTTGGAACGGTTTACCGTTACGAGAAGACGGGGGTATTGCACGGGTTGCTGCGTGTACGCGGATTCACCCAGGATGATGCCCATATCTTCTGCACTCCGGATCAGATCGAGGATGAGGTCAAGCGCACGGTCAAGTTTGCGTTGGGCATTTGGAGGGCGTTCGGGTTCAAGGAGATTACCGCCTATTTGGCCACCCGGCCGGCGAAAGCCGTGGGCGAGCCGGAACGATGGGAACAGGCCACACGATCGCTTGAGCAGGCTTTACGGGCGGAGGAGATCCCCTTTGAGGTTGATGAGGGCGGCGGGGCCTTCTACGGTCCGAAGATTGACCTGAAGGTCAAGGACGCCATCGGGCGCGAGTGGCAGATGAGCACGATTCAATTCGACTTCAATCTTCCGGAGCGGTTTGAGTTGACCTATCACGGTGACGACGGGAAGGAGCACCGCCCCTATATGGTGCACCGCGCGTTGATGGGCAGTTTGGAGCGATTTTTTGGTGTGCTGATTGAGCACTATGGCGGCGCCTTCCCGTTGTGGCTGGCCCCGGAGCAAGTGCGAATCCTTCCGATTACCGACAAGCAATTGGCGGCGGCGGACCGGACAGCCGAGCTTCTGCGGGAGCAGGGATTCAGGGTCGGGGTTGACCGCGGGGCCGAGAAAATCGGCGCCAAGATTCGCGATGCCCAGATGCAGAAAGTGCCGTATATGCTGGTGATGGGGGGGCGTGAGGTCGAGCAAGGCACGGTGGCGGTCAGAAGCCGCACGGCGGGCGATCTGGGGGCGATGAAGTTGGAAGCGGTTGTAAGCCGGCTGACGGAAGAGGTGGTCGGCAAGGTGATAAGCGATAACAAAGGGACTGATAGCGGGTCCGCAACAAGGAGGTAGGCAATTCGTCCGACGACGGTCAGAGTAAATCACAGGATTCGTGCGCCGCAAGTGCGGTTGCTCGGTCCCACTGGCGACATGATTGGTGTTGTGTCGATCAGCGAAGCCATGTCAATGGCGGTCCGTAGCGGGTTGGATTTGGTGGAGATTTCGCCGAATGCCGAGCCCCCGGTTTGCCGCGTGATGGATTTTGGCAAATTCAAATATGAGCAGAGCCGCAAGGAACGCGAGGCGCGGAAGCATCAGCATGCGGCCGAGATGAAGGAAATCAAGTTCCACGCGAATGTGGCGGATCACGATTTCGAGACTAAGATCAATCATATTCGGGGTTTCCTCGAGAAGGGGATGAAGGTCAAATGCTCATTGTATTTCCGGGGGCGGGAGAATGCCCACCGGGAAATCGGGTTTGGCGTGATGGAGCGGGCTGTGAAGGCCTGCGAGGACATTGGCCAAACGGACATGACGCCCAAGTTGATTGGCAACAGCATTGTCATGGTGCTGAGCCTGCGATCGGCGAAAGTTGTGGCGAAGCCTGAGCGCGAAGGGGCCGGGCTGCCTTTGGGAGGGATCCAGGTCCCCGCTCCGGGTCAGCGGCCGGTTACGTCGGCGCCGGTGGCGGCGAAGATTGATTCTGCTGCCGGACGGTGAGTTTCCCGTCTTTGGGGTGAAAGTTGCAGTGAACCCTGCGCCGCAGGAATGCGGGGCAGGGTTTTTTTATCGGGAACCAGTTGACATTGGAAGAGTGGTTTTGTTATCAACATGAACTCTTTATCTGAAGAGGATGCGTATAAGTCGACATGTGAAGGGGTCTGAGAGACGTATGGCCAGCAAAATCAAACCAACGACGGCGAAGAAGCCTGTAGCAGGCAAGGTGGCGAAGGATGCCAAGGCAACCGCACGGAAAGAGAAATCCGTTCCCAGCCGTGTGACCAAGGCGGCTAAGCATGCAAAGCCGACTCCCAAAGTGGCTAAAGAAGTGAAGCCGGCTGCAAAAGTGGTGAAGCACGCCAAACCGGTTGCGAATGCGCCTGTGGTCAGCAAGGCAAAGCCGGTGGTGAGGAAGAGCCATGTCGACAGCAAGAGCCTGGCGCGGATTCAGGAGATGTTGATCAAGATGCGCGATCGACTGACCGGGCAAATAACGGCTTTATCGGATGATACCCTGAAGTATGTTGATGACAGTTCTTCCGAGGACCGGACGGATGATTTTGACCGCGAGTTCGCGCTAAACCTCGTGAGTACCGAGCAGGATTCCGTGTTCGAAATCGACAACGCCTTGCGTCGGATCAAGGATGGGGCCTATGGGTCCTGTGACTATTGCGGGTGTGCGATTGAAAAAGCCCGTCTGCAGGCATTGCCGTTTGCGCGCATGTGCGTCAAGTGCCAGTCGGCGCAGGAGAAGGGACGGGTGCGTTTCCGTCCGTTCGGTGAAGCGCTGGAGCTGGGCGTCGAGCAGGAAACGCCCGAAGTCGTCGAGCCGGAAGAGAACGAGTAACGGTTACCATGGGGGGCATGGCGACCCCACGGGTGCCGCGCCGATCAGGATATGCTGGTGTTGCTCCTAAGCGTTGCCTTGGCGGTGTTGGACCAGGTCACCAAAGATCAGGTGATGGCCCGTTTTTACCCCGGGGAATCGCTGGCGATTATTCCGGATTATCTTGATCTCGTTTACGTCAGGAACACCGGAGCGGCATGGGGGATGTTTGGCGGATCCAATGGCTGGCTGGCCTTGTTTTCCGTCATCATGCTCGTGGTGATTGTTGTGTTCCGTCGTTCCTTCCTTAGCGATACCTGGATTCACAAAGTGGCGTTTGGCCTGATGGCCGGTGGAATAACGGGGAACTTGATTGACCGGGTGCGGCTCAACTACGTGGTTGATTTTATTGATTGCCACTGGCATGCGCATCATTTTCCGGCCTTCAATGTGGCCGATTCGTCCATTTGCATTGGAGTGGGTCTTTATATGCTGACGGCGTTGATGTCGCCGGCTCATCCACTCCGGGGACCGGGTGCGAATGGAAGCTCAGACCAATCGAAATAGGCCGTTCAGCGCGTACCTGCTGGTGGGGCCCACGGCGGCGGGGAAAACGGCCGTTGCGCAATGGATTGCTGAGAAAAAGGGATGGCCGATCCTGTCCGCCGATTCCATGCTGGTATACCGCGGGATGACGGTGGGGACGGCGAAGCCCTCCCAGGAGGAACGTCGTCGCGTGAGGTACTGGGGCGTTGATCTTGTGAATCCCTGCGATGCCTTCAATGTGGCGATGTTTGTTGAGGAAGCGCGGCGGTGCCTTGAGTCTTTAGCGTCGGGGCAAGGTCTGATTGTGGCGGGAGGGACCGGTCTGTATATCCGGGCTTTGATCGAGGGATTAGACGACATTCCGGCCGGTGCGCCCTCCGCGCGTTCACGGTGGCAGCATATCCTGGAGACTGAGGGCATTGAAGGATTGCAGCGTGCCTTGCAGGAGCGAAACCAAGCATGGTTTGACGGGTTGGCGGACAAGCAGAATCCGCGCCGGCTGATCCGGGCGCTGGAGGGGCACGAGGCCGGGATGGCGGGTCCGCGACGCTCCTGGAAATCCCGGGAGGGTAGTCCTTTGGTGGCGGGCATATCCGTCAACCGCGAGGATCTGCATCGACGCATCGAGGAGCGTGTACTGGCGATGTACGGGAGCGGGTTACTTGAGGAGACCCGGGCGCTTCTGGATGGCGGGGAGGGGTGGTCGCCGACAGCGTCCCAGGCGATCGGGTATAAGGAAGCTGCGGCCTGTCTAGGGGGCAGGCTCTCCCGAGACAAGGCCATTGCCCTGACGGTGATCCGGACACGCCAGTTTGCGAAGCGCCAGATGACGTGGTTCAGGAATCAACTGGCGGTACAGTGGATTGATGTGGAACAGGGATCGCCGGTCGAATCGGTTGCGCGACGGGTTCTGGAAACATGGGAGATGATTGGGGCCACACCTTTGGGGATTTGACATGGAATTGAATGCGACGGGAAGTGACAGGCAGGATGCCGGGACGATGCCGGTCTGCTACCGTGTTTGTGACATGCCGGCAAGACTGCGCCCGCGCGAAGCGATTGAGCGGCAGGGAGTCGAGCATGTGTCGGAAGTGGCCTTGCTGGCGGTCTTGCTGCGTAGCGGGTCCGCGGGAATGAATGTGGTGGACCTGGCGGAGGCGATTTTGTCGCACTACGGGTCGCTGACGGCGATGGCAAGGGCGTCCGTGGAGGAGTTGGCCGGCAACGGACGGTTCAAGGGGCTGGGGAAGGTCAAGGCGCAGATGGTGAAGGCGGCGCTGGAGCTGGCCCGGCGCATGGCGGATGAAACGAGAGATGAGCGCGGAGCGTTCGTGAGGTCTCCGGAAGATGCGGCCGCTGTGCTGCGGGTCGCTGCAAGGACACTGGATCACGAGCGATTCTGGACGCTTCTGCTCGATACCCGAAACCGCATTAAGGGGGCGGCGCAGGAAATTTCCAAGGGCATCCTGGATGCCAGCCTTGTTCATCCGCGTGAGGTGTTCAAACCCGCCATTCAATCGGGTTGCGCCGCACTGGTTCTCGTGCATAATCATCCGTCGGGCGATCCAACGCCCTCGGCGGAGGATCTGCGGATTACGAGGCAGATTGTGCAGGCAGGTCAAGTCATTGGCATCAAGGTGTTGGATCATGTGGTGCTGGGTCGGAAAGCGGAAGGGCGCGACCGGGATTACCTGAGCATGAGGGAGTCGGGAATGGTAGAGTTCGGAAACCAGGAGCAACAATGAGCGAAATTCATTCTACAGCGGTTATCCACCCCAAGGCGAAGGTTGGGGCCAACGTCAGCGTCGGTCCCTTTGCGGTGATTGAGGAACACGCCGAAGTGGGTGACGGGTGCATTATTGGTTCGCATGTTTCCATCGTGGGACATACGACGGTTGGCGAAGGCTGTCATATTCATACCGGCGCTGTCATTGGCGGCGAGCCGCAGGACTTGGGGTACAAGGGCGAAGTGTCGACTGTGAAGATCGGGAAGCGGTGTACCTTCCGGGAATACGTGACGATTCATCGGGGCACCAAGCCCGGCACGGTGACTGAAGTGGGGGACGAGTGCTTTCTGATGGCCATGGTGCATTTGGCTCACAATGTCAAACTGGGGAGCCGGGTAATCATCGCCAATGGGACGATGCTGGGGGGGCACGTTGAGGTTGCCGACCGGGCCTTTATCAGCGGGGCCGTCACGGTGCATCAATTCGTCAAGATCGGGCGGGTTGCCATGGTGGGGGGGGCGGCTGGATTGTCCAAGGATGTGCCGCCGTTTTGTCTTGTGCAGAGTATGGGACGCAACATTGTGGCCGGATTGAATGTAGTCGGGATGCGTCGGGCCGGGCTGACGCCGGCAGACCGCAAAGACATCAAAGAAGCATTTAAGGTGCTTTATCAGTCTGGCCGGAACGTCAGTCAGGCAGTTGCTCTCCTGAAAACGAACTTCCCGACGGGGCCGGCGGCGGAATTTGCAGCCTTTGTAGAGCAGGCACACCGTGGGATTTGCCGATTTGCGGTGGGTGACGAGACGGCGGATGAGTAGGGGTTGCCTTGGCCGGGGAATCCGTTGTCAAGAGGCCGTTTATTCCCCCGGCGGCAAAAAAAGCTCGCACTTTCTGTGAAGATGATAAAATGCGCACCTTTACGTCACAAGTGGCGGGGTCCCATCGGGAAACGTTATGGGTGCAGCGCGAGCCAAATTGATTGTAAGTAGCTGGAGTACAGTTCGTTACGAACTGCTCAATTCCAGGGTATGTGATTTGGGGTTACGCATCCACGGGGGAGCCATTGAGCCCATGATCCGGCAAGTGGAGCGCGAACTCCTGGCCAAGGGCATCAAATTCAGGCCGACATTCTACCTTTCGGATGGTTGGGGATGTCCCGATCAGGTGCCGGCCGTCGGGGTTCCTTTTTACTTGGCTGATCGACGACTGGCGAGGATTGAGGAAGAGCAGACGGGCGAGATTGAGGACCATCGGACGACGCTCATGTTGATTAGGCACGAAGTGGGGCATGCCATCAACTATGCGTATCGCCTGTGGGAGTGGCCCGGGTGGGCGGACGTGTTCGGAAAGTTCTCGAAGCCGTACCGCGACACGTTCATGCCCGATCCCTACAGCCGTGACTTTGTCAGGCATCTTGCCCATAGCCAGTATGGTCGCAACTATGCGCAAAAGCATCCAGACGAGGACTTTGCGGAGACGTTCGCGATCTGGTTGACCCCCCGGTCGGGGTGGAAAAGCAAGTACAGGTTCTGGCCTGCAATCCGGAAGTTGAATTACGTGGCCAAAATGATGCGGAGTCTCCGGAGAAAGCCGGTTCCCCCGGTTGTCGAGGGCACGTTGCTCAATCCGGTCGATTCCATGACCATCCAACTTGCCGAGCATTATGGCCAACGGGCCGACCGATACCGTGCCGCCGCGCAGGGGTACGTGGATGACAAGCTATCCGGTGTATTTCCGCGCGTACGGTCGCGACGCCAGACGCAGGCGGGGCTTTTGATCCGGCGACAGCGTCAACGTTTAGCCATGATGATTAGCACGTGGTCCGGACTGGATCCGGAGGAAGTGACGACTATTCTGGACAAACTGGCCGACCGGGCCATCCAGTTGCGGTTGAGGTTGCCGCGCAGCAAGAGTACGGAGAAGCTTCTCGAGATCACATCATTGGCGACGTCGCTGGCCAAGGATTTTGCCTATACGGGTCGCTTCACGGGCTAACCCGCGGGTTACAGCATGGGGATGCCGACATCGAAGGAGGGGCCTTCCAGCGCGATTTTGACGATCTGCTGGAGCAGGTGCGGGTAGTCAATCCCGGCTTTTTCCGCGCTACGCGCAAGGGCGACGCTCTCATCGAGTGATGGATTGCAGTTAACCTCAAGCACGCGCGGTTGGCCGTTCTCGTCGAGGCGGATGTCGACGCGGCCGTACCCCCACCCACCGACGGCCCGAAAGGCGCGCAGGGAAATGGAACTGATTTCGCGGGCAAGGTAGGGTTCCACGTGAGCCGGGCAGGTGACCGAGGTTTTCTGGTATTCGATGCTGTCTTCCATCCATTTGGCGGCATAGGACATGATGGGCGGGATTTCCTCGGGAAGCCGTGAATAGTCAACTTCGGCCAGCGGCAGAACCGTCAATTTCCGTCCTCCGAGAATTCCGACATTGAACTCCCTGCCGGGCAGGAAACGCTGTGCCAGGGCTGGCTGATGGAAATCCTTGAGGATTTCGCGCACCTTCTCCTTGAGCTTAGCCTTGGAGGACACGACGGAGTCCCGGGCCAGTCCAATGCCGGCATGTTCGCGGCTGGGTTGGACGATGACCGGAAAGTGCCAACGGCAACGGTCTACGTCGCCGATGCGTTCAAGGAGTTCGGTGTTGGGGGGGATGGGGATGCCGGCGCCTTGAAGAAGGCTGGCTGACATGTGTTTGTAGCGGCTCAATCCGAGGGCCAAGGCAGGGGATCCGGTCATGGGAAACCCCATCATCTGTACCAGGGCCGCGACGCGCATTTCATAGAGGGCGCCGTGAACGACGTCGTCGTACTGATTGAAGACCACGTCCGGGCGCAGGGCCCGCAGGCGCCGTTGAAACGCAAGCAGGTCGTTGGCGAGGGTGACGATGGTGGCCCGGTAGCCGCATTTCCGGAGTACGCGCGCCATATGGCGGATCATATGCCGCAGGTCGTCGGTGCCGCCGCGGTCTTCGGGGACTTCGGGTGTTGCAGACGAACCCGAGTTATACACCAACGCCACATGGTACCGTTTGCTCTGTTTCATAAGTTTTCTCATTGGCATGCGCTATCGTGATTGAGCGACTTTAGGGTAGCCGTGGTGGGAATGCAATGACGGAGTGGTGGGATCAGGCCGTTTTTTCGGTGGTTCCATTTCATTCCCCACTGTGGTAGCTTTCAGGCGATTTTTAGCAGGTACCTGTAACGAAGATGGAGGATATCGATGGTTACGGAATTAAGCAGTGGTGTTTACTGGGTGGGCGTGACGGATTGGGGTCTACGAAAGTTCCATGGATATGAACTCTCGGTGCATAAGGGGACGACGTACAATGCATACCTGATCAAGGATGAGAAGACAGTGCTTGTGGATACGGTGTGGGGGCTTCATTCCGCCGAGTTCCTGGCGCGGTTGAAAGAGGTGGTTGATCCTGCGACGATTGACTATGTGGTGGTGAACCATGCCGAACCGGACCATTCCGGCAGTTTGCCGGAACTGATGCGGCTTTGCCCGAAGGCAACGCTGATTGTTTCCAAGAATGGTGCGACCAGTGTTCCGGGCCACTATCATCAGCCGTGGGCGTTCAAGGTTGTGAAGACAGGGGACCGTCTGAACATTGGCCGGAATGATCTGGTCTTTATCGAAGCGCCCATGCTGCACTGGCCGGATTCGATGTTCACGTATCTGACGGGGAAGAATATCCTCATGTCCAACGACGGGTTTGGACAGCACTATGCGACTGCCTTCCGGTTCAATGACGAGGTTTGCCAGGAGGAACTGTATCAGGAGGCGCTCAAGTATTATGCCAACATCCTGACGCCCACCAGTGACCGGGTATTGAAGAAAATCGACGAAATCCTGGCGATGAACGTGCCGGTGGACATGATTGCGCCAAGTCATGGCGTCATCTGGCGGAAGGATCCGTTGCAGATCGTGAAGAAATACCAGGAGTGGGCGTTGCAGACGCCGGGTCGCCGAGCCGTTATTGTGTATGATTCGATGTGGAATGCCACGGAACGGATGGCCAAGGCCATCGGCGAGGGATTGGCCGAAAAAGGGATCGACCACACGCTCTACCATGGAGCCCTGAGTGATGCCAACGACATCATGGTGGAGATTTTCAAAGCCGGGTTGGTGGTGATCGGTTCCTGCACGCACAACAGTGGAGTGCTGCCTTCATTGGCCAAGATACTGGAGGAGATGCGCGGACTGAAGTTCCGGAACAAGCTGGGCGCGGCGTTTGGCTCCTACGGGTGGAGTGGGGAGAGCGTGAAGGAAATCGAGGAACACTTCAGGAAGTGCTCCATTCCGGTGGCCTGCGAAGGAATCCGGGTCAAGTGGCAGCCGCGTGAAGAGGATCTGGCCGCGTGCCGGGAGTTTGGGCGCCGGTTGGCGGATTCGCTGAAGCCGGCATAAGGGGCGTATGGCAGAATCGCAAGACAGTGGAGCGACAGGGTCCGATCTGCAGGATTGGGAACATTCCCTGACGATTAATGTCGGGAGCGCCTCTGTTTGTCGCATTTGCGGCAATGTCGTGATGGTGATCAGGGGTGGGGTTGGTGTCATGGAGCTGCTCTGTTGTGGCAGGCCGATGGAAGCGATTGAATCGCGGAACGGGCCTGGTGGCCGGTGAAAGCGGTCAACAATCCCTGTGGGATGGTCTATCGCTGTCCGGTCTGCGGTTCGGAAGTGATGGTTGCCGGCTTGCGGATGGGGGATTTTACGCCGCGGTGTTGCGGTCGGTTGATGATCCCGCTCATGCAAAGAGCGGTGGTCTATCGTTGTCCGGTCTGCGGAGCGGAAGTGGCGGTGGTGCGGAAGGGGCGTGGAGTGTTTTCCCCGCACTGCTGCAATCGCGACATGGAGCGCCTGGTGGCGTAGGGGGCCTGCGCTCAGAAGAAGGTGCCCGACAGCAGTTCCTCGGCGGCACGGATCCAATCATCCTCAAAGCGCCGGTGAGGAGGCAACAGGATGCGGAGCCGGCGTGAGGCCACGCGGGATGTAGCCATGACGCTCGCATAGCGATCCACCAGATGGGGTGGAGCCTTCCGAATGACGGCAATCAGATCATCCAGTAAATCCAGGGGTTCCGCGTACTGTGGGATCAACACAAACTGGAAGAGCCCGTCGGGTTGGGTTCGGATGCAGCGCCGTACAAAACGTGCCAGCGCGGTTCGTTGTTGGTAAAGCCCCGTTCCCCGGATCAGGTAAGTGCGTCGGTTCCGGCTCCCGGGGATGTCATGCGCGGGGAGTGACAAGGCATCGAGAGGCACCTGCTCCTTGAACAGCCCCGGAAGGGTTCGCCCGACAAACTGGTGGGTCCGGGTGTCGGAGCGGAGTCGGGGGTGATTGGCGATCAGGGCTTCCGTCCGGACAACGTCGGCGGGGGAGAGGGAGTCTGTGGAGGTCACGGCGTAGGGTGGGCGGGTGAGCGCCTGGCAGTTCCACTCACGGCGCCGATGACGCAGTTCTGTTCCCGGGAGGAGCAGCGTCTGGAGGCACTGGACATTGGTGCGGGGCTGACGCAGGCTCCACTGGATGGTGCGGCGGAGTCCGGGCAGTGTCTGTCGGGGGAGGGCATACATGACATCGAGCGTCACGGTGATGCGGTGCCGGGAAAGCAGGCGGAGACCGTTATCCAGCCGATCCAGCCGTGTCGGGCGGCGTATTTCGCGGAGAACGTGGGGATCACGGCTCTGCATGCCCACTTCAATATCGGTGAAGTTTGCGGCGGCGAGGAGGCGGGCGTGCTCGGGGGTCAATCGATCGGCCATCAGTTCGGCGAAGAAACGGATACGGTGGTCGCGGTTCACGTCCGCCAGTTCCCGGAGGATGTCCTGAAAGCGGGGATGGGCGTTAAACGTCGGGTCGACGAAGCGGATCTCGCGGGCCCCCAGGGCGCGTAGCGAGCGAACGCGATCGGCGACCGCCTCCGGCGCAAGAAATGAGATTCCCCGGCGAAGATGGGCGTATCGGCAGTAGGTGCAGCGCATTGGGCACCCGCGCGAGGTTTCCAGATAGGCCATCCCGTGTTGGTCGGGCGCGCAGGCGGGGTCGGTCACGGGGGGGAGGGCCTCCGCCAGGATGACGGGCGGGGGGGGTGTGTGTCCCCACGCATACCCTTGGCGTGTTTTCCAGGCTACGGTTGAGAAATCGATGGTGCGGCCACGGCGCAGGCAATCAAGGATGACCGGGAAAACCGATTCGCCTTCGCCGGAGACCGCCACATCAGGGATGCCGGAGCGGTAAAGGAACGGATGCCGGCGTGCGACTTCGGGACCGCCGACGATCACTT
>JBIJCW010000231.1:0-3251 GCA_044344495.1 Kiritimatiellia bacterium
ACATCGTCATGGCCTGCGGGAATTGACGCCGGGGGGAGGGTGTGCTTATCCGGTGCCGCTTCATCGGCTCTCAGGAGTTGGTCCTTGAAATCCTGTGAGGTCTTGCGCAGATCCTCCATCGTTTTGCCGATCTTGCGGGCGATGTCAGGGAGGCCTTTGCCGCCGAACAGGATAAGAATCGCGGCGAGAACCAATAGAAGTTCGCCGCCGCCGATATCGCCGATAAGCGCGATGGGAAATAGGTTCATAGACGACGAACACGATAGCAGAATCAGGGAGATAAGGTAAGGGGAATGCGAGAGACGGCTATGCTGGGCGGCATTCGAAGGAATGCCGTTACGAGAATACGGAAGAGAGGTTGCATTCGAAGGAATGCCGCTACTACAGAGGGACAAAAAAAGCCCCGGTTATCCCGGGGCTTTGGTCAATCGAAAGAGGTCGCCAGAACTTACTTCATGATGACGAACTCGACGCGGCGGTTCACGCTCCACGCCGGTTCATCGTGACCCTGGTCCTTCGGCTGCTCTTCGCCGAGACTCTTGGTCTGGACGCGATTGCCGTCGACGCCGAGGCTCATGAGGTAGGAGCGGACGGACAGGGCGCGGCGTTCGCCGAGCGACATGTTGTACTCATTGCTCCCGCGTTCGTCGCAATGACCTTCGAGGGTCACCACGCCCGCCGCATTGGCTTTCAGGTATTCCGCCACGGCTTCCACCTTGGCGCGTTCGGAATCATCCACCTGGGCGCTGTCGTAGGAGAACAGGACGGTATCGAACTGACCGGCCACGATGTTCTTGCCGGTGGTGATACCGCGATCCGGCAAGGTGCCGCCATTGTCAAGCAGGCCGGCGCCGCCGCCGCCGACCATATCGGTTCCCGTACCGCCCGTCGGGGGTTTCTTGGACCACTTTTTGCAACCGGTTGACGCCACGGCCATGGAACACACGAGAAGAATCACTGCCAAATCACGTATTTTCATTAGTATTTTGCCTCGAAGCTTTTGTTACTGAGCACTCCACGCCGGGGAAAACCAATTCCCGTCATTGGGCGACAAACATACGGGGGGGTCTCCCATGGTGTCAAGAAGATATATTCGGCTGGCGCGGCCGTCCTGGCGGGTGCAGACGATATGGCGGCCGTCCGAAGCCCAACAGGGGTCTTCATAGTGGGTGTCGTCGGGGCTGATCTGGCGTTCCTCGAGGGTTGAAGGGTGGACGATAAAGATTCCGTAGCGGCCGTTCCGGCGGCTGCAGAAGGTGATCCAGCCGTTGGCGCCCCAGTCGGGGGCGACGTTTTCCTTCCCGCGCGAGGTGAGGCGGCGGCTGTTGCCGGAGCGGTCCATGATGTAGAGTTGGGGTGAGCCGACGCCGGCGAGGTCTGAGACGTAGGCGATTTGCGAGCCGTCGGGCGACCAGACGGGGCTGGCTTCACCGGCGCGCTGGGTTTGGGTGAGTCGCGTGAGGCGGCCGGAGGCGAGTTCCTTCGTGTAGACTTCGGGATTACCGTCCTTGGAAAGGATCATGAGGGCTTCCGTACCGCGCGGGGAGATGCCGCCGGCCATGTTGATGCCGGGATAGTTGGCGATGCAGTTGCGGGCGCCGGAGCGCAGGTCAACGAGATAGATGTCGGGAAAACCGCGGCGGAAGGAGGTATAGGCGATGTGGGTCCCTGAGGGTGCCCAGAAAGGGGAGAGGCTGATGGAGCGGTCGGAGGTGATCTGGCGCAGGTTGCCGCCGTCGAAATCGCACACGTAGATTTCCTTGTTGCCGGTGCGGTTGCCGACCATGACAATCCGGCCGGAGCAGATCCCCTTGAAGCCCTTGACGGCCATGATGATGTCGTCGGCGACCTTGTGGGCGAGGCGGCGGGCGTTCTCGGGGGTTTCGGTGTAGCCTTTGTTCAGCACCACCTCGGATTTCAGGAGATTGGCAACCTGGCATTGCGCCGAGAGGGATCCGCCTTTGTCGCCGCAGGCGCCGGAGACGCTGTAGGTGGCGGGGCGGGAGAAGGTGAACCAGCCGGAGCGGCGCAGGTCGGACTCGAGGGTCTGCCGGAAGATGGCGCCGGCGGCGCCCGAGGCGCCGATACCGGTGAGGTCGAGGCTGATCTTGGTGCCGCCGGATTTGGTCACCACCACTTCCTGGGCGGAGAGAGGGTGGGGGAGAGGCAGAGACAGGCAGAAGAGCAGGACCAGGGTGGCCAGTGGGTTGTGTTGCCGGATTGTCATTCGATGGTTCCTTTCGGGAGACTGATCAATTACCAAATCTTGAAACTGCGAAACAGGTGAAAAGTGCCAAAAGAAATACTATCAGTTGCCGCCTGTCAACTCAAACGCGACCGTGATGCGGCGGTGGGAGGCAAAGAAAGTGACGGGGATTCCGTTGATGCGGGGAACGGATTTGGCGGCGTGCATGACGGACTCATCCATGGTGGCGTTACCCGAGGGGGCGGTCAGGCGGCAGCCGGAAATGGAACCGTCGGCACTGAAGGAGAATTCCACCTTGGCCACAAGACCGGCGATGCCAAGGGAGGTGGGTTGATCCCAGGCGCGGTACATCGTTTGCTTGATGGCGTCCAGATACACGGCTTCCTGGGTGATGGACTTGCCGTCGCCGAAGCGCGTGTCGGAATTCAGGAGGCGGCGGAGATCTGTTTCCGAGAGGGTGTTTTTTCCGATCTTGGCGCCGCGGTCGAGCAGGCGTTGGACTTCCGCGGCGGTGAGCTTTGATTTGCCGGAGCCAGCGGGGCCGCCTCGCTTGATGAGTTTCTTGCTGATCTCGATCTTCCTGGGGCTGGGATCCGGTTTCCTGGCTTCGGGTTTCTTTTTGGGAGGAGGAGCCTTCTTGGGTTCGGCCTCCTTATCGGATGCGGGGACATCGTCCTTGTCCGGGGGGGGGTCGGGTTTCTTTGTTTCCTCCTTCTTTAGCGGGGCTGGATCGTCGTGGAGTTCCTTGGCGTTGGGATCCCGGCTGTCATTCTGGGGGAGATCGACCAGCAACTCCATGGGCATGGTGGTAGGCGAGTCATCGGCGCAGCCCCGGAACAGGGACATCGTGACCAAGGTGCCGATGAGCAGGGCGTGGGCGATGATGCTGACCAGTAGCATGCCGCTGTTGATTCCGTTGCGGCGGGTGCTCATGGGGTACAGGGATATTGAAAGGCTTGCGTCATTACGGCGGGGAGATTAACGTACGGAGAGGCGAGCGGTCAAAAAGAATACGGGATATGCGGGGGGATTCGGGAGGCGGGGG
>JBIJCW010000177.1:0-4529 GCA_044344495.1 Kiritimatiellia bacterium
CAGAGGCGTGTGGCACCGCCGCAAGCCCAACGTTTGCCTCCACCGGGGCAAGCTCGGTGGGCGGCCGAGCCTGGTGGCACCACCACAACCCCAACGTTTGCCTCCACCGGGACAAGCCCGGTGGGCGGCCTGGGGGCGACCCCAAACAGTGGGTGTGCATGTCGCCCGCGCCTAAGGCTGGAATTTTTGCCATTACCTGACTCTTGTTTTTTTTGTGCCGAACAGGTAACATTCCAGTAATGACCATTCATTCACTCTTTGCGGCTCACGATCTTCCTTCTTTCCTCAAACATTAACCATACGACCATTTTCCCCTTCCTTCCATGCCACCTGTAGATAACTTTGAACAGAAGAAGGTCGATCCCAGGGTCTATCTGGGGATTCTGGTTTTTCGCTGGAAACTGATCGTCATCTGCTTCCTGTACGCCCTGGTCGGAGCGGTTCTCTATCTGGAACTGGCCCCCAAGGAGTATGAGGCCAGCGCGCAGATCATGATCTATCGTGATCCGAGTACCCAGGTTGACACCGTATCCGATCGCGAATCCATGGGTATGTTGCGGACCGCCATGCTGGAGAACGAGGGATTCCAGCAGGGGGTCATCGAGACGTTGGCGCCGAGATGGTTGAAGCGGATCGGCGGCGATGTCCGCCAGTTGAAACTCGACCTGGTGGTGAAGGAGACGTCGAACCGGATGCGGCTCGCGAGGCAGGCGTCGGAAACGTTTGTCTCCCTGATGGTACGCAGTGTTCATCCGGCCTACGCCAAGGCGTATCTCAGGGAAACCATCCGGCAGTTCCAGGAACGCCGGGAAGTGTTCAAGCAGGAGTCCTACGGGTCGGCCTCAAAACTCCTTGTGGAGGAACTCGCCCGCATCAAGGAGCAGATTCAGCAGGCCGAAGACGATGTCATTGAGTTTCAGCGCATCAACCAGATGGAGTATGTGCAGTTAAAGGGCGCCTTTGAGTTGGGCTATCTAAACCAGCTCATGACGCGTCAACAGCAGCTCAACACCGAAAAGTGGATGCTGGAAGTGCAGAATCCCAAATTGAAGGGGATGTCCGC
Source organism: Kiritimatiellia bacterium (assembly GCA_044344495.1). Taxonomy (GTDB): domain Bacteria; phylum Verrucomicrobiota; class Kiritimatiellia; order CAIKKV01; family CAITUY01; genus CAZDUS01. The sequence continues at coordinate 1,064 of JBIJCW010000177.1, forward strand.
CGATGCCATTCACAGTGCGATGGCGTTGACCCGGGAAACCGGGCGGGTGGGCGTTTCGATGGAAGGCGATGCGCAGGGGCGCATGGGAACCAACGTGATAGCCGCCGTAACGCCGATGCCGGTCGCGTTTGATGCGGAAGACAAGATGGCGGTGCAAAAGCGGGAGGACTTGCAGTTCCGGTTGAAGCGGCTGGAGCAGCAACGGGCGGAATCGGCGGTCCACATGCAGCCGGAGAATCCGAAACTGCGGGCGCTTGACGAGGAGATCAAGGCAATAAGCCAGGATTTGGCGCTTCAGGCGACGATGGAGTTTTCGAAGGTGGAGGATCGGACCCTTGCGATCAACATGCAGTTGGATGCCCTGGAGGAGGCGCAGCGGCGCTGGCGTAACTCCTACCTGATGGCTGGCAAGAAAGGGGCGGATTTGAGGAATCTCCAGATGATCGTCACTCGCCTGGAGGGCATGTATGATGTTTTGTATAAGCGCCTGAACGAGTTGCGGATTGACCAGGAGATCAAGGGGGAGCGTTTCTCGGTGGTGCAGCCGGTTAAGACCGGGGAGAAGCCGGTGTGGCCGGATCCTGTCAAAATCCTGCTGGTGGCCTTGGTCGGCGGATTGGGCGCCGGTTTCGGTCTGGCAATGGTGTCGTTCTTCTTTGATGACAAGGTGCAGTCGGTGACTGACGTTGAAGGCACGATCGGTGTGCCATTCCTGGGTGGCGTACCGTTCTGGGTGCATAGTGATCTCGTCAATCGAATCCGGCCGATTGTCAGTGATGAACACCGGTCGGGGGCGGCGGAGGCCTATCGCGCGTTGCGAACCAATGTGATGTCGGCGGTTGAAAAGGCGGGGAAGAAGGTGGTGCTGATTACCAGTGCCGATTCCAAGGAGGGGAAGACGCTGACGGCGCTGAACCTGTCCATCATGATCGCCAAGACAGGGAAACGGGTCCTGTTGCTGGATATGGACCTGCGGCGGGGTGTGCTGCATAAGTCGTTCGAAATGGAACGGACGCCGGGCATCTTGGATGTCCTGAGGGACAAGAAGCCCCTGAGTACGGTGATTCGGAAGACGGCAAATGACACGCTTTGGTTCGCCTCGGCGGGATCGGTGGATAAGAATACCTCAGAACTGTTGCACTCCGTCAACCTGGAAACCTTCTTTGGGGAAGTTTTGAATGACTATGATTACATCGTGATGGATACCGCGCCGGTTCTGCGGGTGACGGATACGGTGATTCTCGCCGGATGTCCGCTGGCGTGTGTGATCTATGTGGCGCATGCCAACCGGACGTCAAAACCGGTGATCAGGTACTCGCTGGATATGCTGGGTGACGTGCATGTGATCGGCATGATTGTCAACAGCATCGAGATGCACCGTATCAGCAGTCTGTACTATGCCTACCAGTATCCGAACTATGCCTACTACAGCTATGCCTATCGGTACGGCTATAATTATGACCTGTATGATGAACATGGGCGGAAGGTCACCTACGGGCCGTTGACTTCCATGCGGCGGGCGGTCGCGAGGTGGTTCCGCCACACGTTCATGCCGGTGGAGTAGCGGGTAAGGGAGAATGACGATGTGCGGCGGCGCTTGGAGGGCGGAGCTCCTGCGACGCCGGTTACGGGAATTGACGTGAGCGATTAAAAAAAGGGGGCAGCATGGCGACGCGTCGCAGTTATCTGCAGAAACAGATTATCTGGATGGCACTGCTGGATGCATTCTGTCTTGTTGGCGGCATTATGGGGGGGGTTGTTGCCCGCCTGGGATTCGCCTCGCTGGAGGAATACGTCATCCTCAATACCTCCGGATGGCTCGATTTCGCTGCGACGATTATTGTCGCCAACTATGTCGCCGGATCCTATGGCCTGGAGTTGCGCCTCTCCCGCTTCAACATGGTGGTCAACTGGCTGTTCTCAATCGCCATGGCGCTGTTGATGGTTGGCGCCACCTCCTATGCCTGGTTGGACATGGCGCTCGGTCGCGGTGTTCTGTTGCTGGCTATCGTGTTCTATTCGGTTGCCTGGCTGACAGTGCGCCTGATCATCTATTACTACTTTTTCCAGAAGGAGGCGTTTGGCTATCGCGTGGTGATTCTTGGGTCCGGGTCGCGGGCGCGGTCCTATCGTGAACTGGTGGAGAACAAGGATCTTCGGCCGGCTCACAAGGTGGTGGCGATGTTGCAGGTGGAACAGGCGGGGAGTGGCCGGCAGGCGGTGCGGGGCGAAAAGGCCGGGAAGGCTGTCATTGAGTGCGGCGCGGCCCATGTGGAGAGCGTCATCAAGTCCATGGGCGCCGATGTGGTCATTATCGGTGTTGACCGTGAGGAGGAACTGGCGGGGGTGTATCCCCAACTGCGGCGGCTCCGGTTTGAAGGGGTATCCGTGCTGACGCCCCTGGACGTGGCGGAGACGTATCACGGGAAGGCGCCGCTGAACCTGGTGGATGAGCATTGGCTGATGCATGCCAGTCAGGGGTTTGTGACGCCGGTGGCGATGCGGTTCAAGCGGTTGATGGATGCGTTGATCATTGTGGCGCTTGGGCTGCCGGCGGCCCTGGTGGCGTTGCTCATTGCGATGTTGATCAAGGTGAGTGCCCCGCGGCGGCCGGTATTCTATGTTCAGGAGCGTGTCGGGCGGTTTGGCGTGATTTTCCGGATCTACAAGTTCCGCACCATGAATCCGGATGCTGAAAAGGCGACTGGGGCGGTGTGGTCGCCCGAGAATGATTCGCGGATCACAAGATTGGGTCGGTTCCTGCGTAAGTTTCGTCTCGACGAGTTGCCGCAGTTGATTAACGTGCTGAAAGGGGACATGAGTCTGGTTGGGCCGCGGCCTGAGCGTCCGGAACTGGTGGAGAAGTTGGCGCGAGAGATTCCCTTTTACCGTGAGCGGGAGAACATTCCACCGGGGCTGACCGGGTGGGCTCAGATCCGGTATCCGTATGGAGCGAGTATTGAGGATTCCCGCGCCAAGTTGGAGTATGATTTGTATTACCTGCAGAATCTGTCCGTTGCCCTCGATCTACGCATCATCCTGCGCACCTTGCGGATTGTGTTGTTCGGGCTGGAGCGGGATATGAGGTGAATTGCAGGACGGTTTGCGATCCCTGTGACCTTGCCTGGTGGGCGGCTTAGGGGACGATCCCTGTGACCTCGTGTCACAGGTGAAGGAAGTTGAGCAAAGGCGTAAGGCGCCACCGCAAGCCCAACGTTTGCCTCCACCGGGGCAAGCCCTGCCCTTTACACACAAGTCGTCCTGGACAACAAATCCGAACGGCGAACATTCGACAATCCACCAGAAAATAGTCAACCACCCGCCTGGAATACCAGGCTTGAGACACGAAGACACCGAGAAGACGCGGCAACAACCGAAAAGAGAATGTGGCGTTAATTTTTCCGCACGACCCGCCTGCAACGCTATGCGTAGCATTGCGGGCAGGGTACATGCGGAGAAAATAAAC
>JBIJCW010000178.1:0-4513 GCA_044344495.1 Kiritimatiellia bacterium
ACGCAACAACACGGTGTTCAACGCTCCCGAGGCTTCTCCCGCCTTGGCCATGTTGATATAGAACGTACTGAACACCTTGGGATACTGCGCCAACGCCTCGGCAAAGGTGCTGCCGCCCTGAACCGATTCCGCCATGCCAGCGATCGCTGTGTAAAGTTGCGGGGTCTTCTCCTGCCGCTGCAACACATGCAACCCCCTGAGCAACGGCAACCCGGCCTCCTGCAGCGTGGCCAACTGCCTCGTAAACACCATCAGATGCTTGGTCTTGATCTTCCCCTGCATCATGCCAGCCAGGAAGGAAGGCAGTTTGATCTCGGCTTGCAGCCCTTTCCCCTTCGCCGCCGGCCCCTTCACACGTGCCGTCGTCGCCTTTGAGCCGCCGCGCTCCCCCGTGCGGGCATCTACAACACTGGTCGGAAACAGGCCTTTTTCCTTGACCAATGACACGGCCCTGGATTCGTTCTCGGCATCCAGCACTCCTTCGACTTCACGCCCCTTGGCGTCCATGGCGACATAGCGAAACTTAGGCATTGATACCCTCCATGATTGCAACCCAAACTCTAGTCTTACACTATTGCTGATGCAAGCCCCTTTGCTATGAGCCCATCTCCAATTTCCGGCGTCGATCCCCGTGACCTTGCGTCACGGGTGAAGGAAGTTGAGCAAAACTCGCCACACTCAAAACTTAACAAACTCAAAATTCGCCCCTTTGCGGTTGTTTTGCCCTGCGAGGTTAGATACTATCCAACGCGTTTCCTCCATAAAAAAGCGATGTAATGGCTAAATTCAACAGGTTGTGATACGCATTGCCCATAGCTAGGACTGCGTATGCCCTGAACCCAAAACCCTAACCCCTGCAACCCCAGAAACACCATGAGCCTAAAGACCGAAGACATCCTCAATTACCACCTCGGCGGCAAAGTCGGCATGCGTGTCACCAAGACACTGCGCGGTCCCGCTGAACTCAGCCTGGCCTATACCCCCGGCGTCGCCGTTCCCGTCAAGGAAATCGCCCGCGATCGCGCCAACCTCTACCGCTACACCGCCAAGGAAAACCTCGTCGCCGTTGTCAGCGACGGAACCGCCATTCTCGGACTGGGCGACCTCGGCGCCGAAGCCAGCATCCCTGTCATGGAAGGCAAGGCCGTCCTGTTCAAGGCCTTCGGCGACGTGGATGGATGGGCCGTCCCCCTGAACCAGTGCCGCCTGAACGGCGCCAATACGGGCAAAACCGACCCCAAACGGATCATTGACACCGTGGCCGCCATCGCCCCCATGTATGGCGGCATCAATCTCGAGGATATTGCCGCTCCGGCCTGCTTCGAAATCGAGGACACCCTTGATGCCATGCTCGATATCCCGGTCTTTCACGACGACCAGTGGGGCACCGCCGTCATCACCCTCGCGGCCGCCATGAACTACAGCCTGCTCTCCAGCCAACCGCTGTCCGACATCCAGATCGTCATCAACGGCGCAGGCGCCGCCGGGATTCGTATCTGCGAAATGCTCAAGGCCGCAGGCGCCCGCAACGTCGTCCTGTGCGACTCCAAGGGCGTAGTACACGCGGATCGATCCGATCTGGGCGGCAAAAAACGGGAGCACGCCGTCAGCACCCGCGCCCGCACCCTCTCCGACGCCATGAAAGGCGCCCATATGTTTGTCGGCGTCTCGGTTGCCAATTGCCTCACCCCCGACGATGTCCTCGCCATGGCCCCCTACCCCGCCATCTTCGCCATGGCCAATCCCGATCCGGAAATCCGCCCCGAAACCGTCGCCGAAACCCTGGGAAACAAGCCCTACATCATGGCCACCGGGCGCTCGGATTTCCCCAACCAGATCAACAATGTCCTCGGATTCCCCTTCCTCTTCCGCGGCGCCTTGGACGTCCGTGCCCGTTCCATTACCCTGGCCATGAAAGTCGCCGCCGCCCGGGCACTGGCCTCCCTCGCCAGGGAACCCGTCCCCGCCGAAGTCAGCCGCCTGTACGGCACCCAACTCTCCTTCGGCCCCGGATACATCATCCCTAAACCGTTCGACCGGCGCCTCTTCGTTGAAGTCCCCTCCGCCGTCGCCGCTGGCGCCCTGGAGTCCGGCGCCGCCCCGGCCTTTGATCTCGCCGCCTATAGGGACAATCTGATCAAACGCGACCAACAGCGCCACTTTCTTCAGACGTAATATCGTGAGCACCCCTGAACCCAGAACCCTGCCCCCTACCTCCTCCCCCCTGCACGTCGCCAGCCTGACTCTGGATCCACCCATCCTGCTGGCACCCATGGCTGGCTATTCCGACCTCGCCTTCCGTTCGGGTATGCGCGAACTCGGAGGCGTCGGCCTGGCCTTCACCGAAATGCTTTCCCCCGGAAGCCTGCTCCAGGGCAAGGGCCAGAAACGGAAAACCCTGCTGGCCACCTGCGACTCCGATCAACCGCTTGGCCACCAGATCTATGGCTCCCATGAGGGAAACCTCTGCCTGGCCGCCCAGTGGCTTGCCGACCGCGGAGCCCGCCTCATCGATATCAACATGGGATGCCCTCAACGTAAGATCTCCACCCACGGCGCGGGTGCCGGCCTGCTTCGCGACCCCGAACAGGCCATCCGCATCGCCGCCGCCGTTGTCAAGTCCGTCAGCATCCCTGTCACGGTCAAACTGCGGCTTGGATGGGACCATGAACGCCTCGTGGCCCATGAAATGGTCCCGGGACTGGAAGCGGCAGGCGTCGCCGCCATTACCATCCACGGCCGCACACGCGGACAGGGTTACACCGGCAAGGCCGACTTGGCAGAAATCCGACGCGTTGTTCAGGCGGCTCGCCACATCCCCGTCATCGGAAATGGTGACGTCACCTCCCCCCAGGCCGCACGCCACATGTTCGAAACCACGGGATGTTCCGCCATCATGATCGGACGCGGGGCACTGGCGAACCCCTGGCTCGTCCGCGACATCGCCCGCGACCTCAAGGGTCTACCCCCGCTCCCGCCACCCGAACGCCACGAACGCCTCGCCTTCGCCCTGACACATTTCGAGCGCGTGGTAGAGCTCTACGGCCCCGCCGGAGGCGCTATCCTGTTCCGTAAATGGATCCCGCAATATGTGCGGCGCCTGACACACGGTCGCCCGCACATGGTGGAACTTCTCCAGATCGACAACGCCGACACCCTGCGCGCCGCCCTGGTCGCCCTGGCGTAATCAACACGGCGTCGCAGAGCTCCGCCCTCCAGGAAAAGATGAGGGATGTGAAGATCTGAAACCCCGCGACGCCACACCAAAAAAAACGCGAGGCAATCAGCCTCGCGCTTTCACGTCATTACGAAAACCCCGTACGTCAGCCCTTGGTCACTTTCTTCGACCGGATACAGGCGGTACAGACGGTCTTGCGAACCCGCCCACCATTCTCCATCACGCGGATCTTCTGAAGGTTCGGCATAAACCGCCGCCGGGTGATACCCGTCGTATGCAACCCGATGCCGCCTTTGGCTTTGGCCAACCCATGACGCACAATCCGGTTCCCCATGCTGACCGTCTTCCCACAAATATCACATGCCCTAGCCATCTAACGTCTCCTTATTGATAGGCGCGCATGATAGGTTTCACCCCATCCTCACGCAAGAAAAAAGTAACACCCTTCATCGATCCGACGGCGTGAATCCCGGCAAACCAATCGTCCCCTCCCAAGGCTGGGGCACATTCCACGGCATATCGGAATCATTCGACGTCGCACAGCCGGCCGCCCACAGCGACAATACCAAGACAGCCATAAACGTAATTAAGCGGAATACACTCATGGGAACTCACTCGCCGCCCTTGCGCGCCGAATCAATAAAACACGTAGTCACCCTTCGCGACCGGCATTTGCTGCCAATCCATCAGGATCTCACCAAACGCAAAGCGCTGTTCCGCCAGAACTTCCGAGACCCTTATCTTTCCAACCAGTTTGTCGTTCCGCTGGACCGTCAAATCAGACAAGGGAATCATCCGCCCCTCGGGAATCATATCCATGACCACGAAATTCCAGTTCGTATTGACCACCACAATCCGCCCCTGCAATCCCGGCGGCGGCGCATTGGATTCCGAAAACCCGTGCATCATGGACGCCAGATCCTTTTGCAGTTTCTCGACAAACCGCTTGGTCGCCTCGAGTTGGGACTCCTTGTCACTTAACTTGTCCGTCAACTTGACAATCTCGTCCTTCTTTTGGTTAACATCGCTTTCAAGTGCCGTCTTTTCCGTCTCCAAATCGGAAATCCTAGTCTTCTTCTCATCAATATCCTTGTTCGCCGCCGTCAGATTATCTTCCGTCTTCTTCAACGTATCCTTGGTCTGGGACAAGTCCTTCTCAGTGCTTACCAGCGTATTACTGGTCGCGTTCAACGTGCCACGGGTCTGATCCAACCCCACCCGGGTGTCATTCAGTCGCGAATACTGGACTTCCGCCTTGGCCGCCACTTCCTTTAACTTGGCATCCAGCGTACCGGGGCCGTCCGTCTTCTTCTTGCCATCCGCACCAACCTGATA
>JBIJCW010000034.1:0-15170 GCA_044344495.1 Kiritimatiellia bacterium
GCTCGAAAGGCGTTGCGACGAATGCAAAAACGCCCTTCCCTTGTCCGGGCTTTCTGGAAACAAGCCGAGTTTTCTTTGTGATCTAGTCATTCCTATATTATGCAAGTCTCAATAATGCCCGCGTGGTGCCGTTGCTGTTGTCGTCGGCCGAGTTGCTGGAAATTCGGCGCGGGTCTGATTTGGAGAGCGAGTACCTGAGTCTTACGCCGCCGTTGCCGCCGCCCCTCGGGTAAGCGCCTATCCCGGTCTACTCCGCGCGTTGAGGTTCGGGTTCGCGGGGCCCCATTTTGCCCGCCTTGTACCGCTGGATCAGGGTGTTGGTGGAGGAGTCGTGTTTGAGGGGGACGTCGGTTTCGGTGCGCAGTTCGGGCAGGATCTTGTTGGCCAGCACTTTGCCCAGTTGGACTCCCCACTGATCGAATGAGAAGACATTCCAGATGACGCCCTGGACAAAGATCTTGTGTTCGTAGAGAGCCACGAGTGCGCCCAGTGACGCGGGGGTCAGGGTTTCGGCCAGCAGGGAGTTGGTGGGGCGGTTGCCGTCGAAGACCTTGAACGGGGTCAGTTTGGCGGTTGTACCCTCGGCCTCCACTTCCTCGCGTGTCTTGCCGAAGGCCAGGGCCTCGGTCTGGGCGAAGAAGTTGGCCATGAACTTATCGTGGTGATCGCCGATGGGATTGAGACTGCGGCAGAAGCCGATGAAGTCGCAGGGGATGAGTTTGGTGCCCTGGTGGATCAGTTGGTAAAAGGCGTGCTGGCCGTTGGTGCCCGGTTCGCCCCAGATGACGGGGCCGGTCTGCCATCCGACGGGTTTGCCCTGCTTATCCACGCTCTTGCCGTTGCTTTCCATGTCCGCCTGCTGGAAATAGGCGGGGAAGCGGTGGAGGTATTGGTCGTAGGGGAGGATGGCCTGGGTTTCGGCGCCGAAGAAGTTGTTGTACCAGATGCCGAGCATGGCGAGGATGACGGGCAGGTTATCCTCCATGGGGGCGCCGAGGAAGTGGCGGTCCATGGCGTGGTAGCCGTCGAGCATGGCGAAGAAATTTTCGGGACCGATGGCGATCATCAGCGGCAGGCCGATGGCGGAACAGAGGGAGTAGCGGCCGCCGACCCAGTCCCAGAAACCGAACATATTGGCCGGATCGATGCCGAAGGCCTTGACTTCGTCGGCGGCGGTGGAGACGGCGACGAAATGGCGGGCGACGGCGGCGGGGTCCTTGAGGGCGTCCAGGCACCAGGCGCGCGCGGTTTCGGCGTTGGTCATGGTTTCCTGGGTGGTGAAGGTTTTGGAGGCCACGATGAACAGGGTCTCGGCGGGGTCGAGGTCGCGGGTGCATTCGGCGAAGTGGGTGGCGTCCACATTGGAGATGAAGCGGAAGTTCAGGCGTCGTTCGCTGTAGGACTTGAGGGCTTCGAAGGCCATGACGGGGCCCAGGTCGGAACCGCCGATGCCGATGTTGACGATGTTGCGGATGGTATGGCCGGAATGGCCGCGCCACCAGCCGGAGCGGATGTTCCTGGCGAAGTCGGCCATTTTGTCGAGGACGGCGTTGACCTCGGGCATGACATCGTGGCCGTCCTCGAGGACGGGGGTATTGGAGCGGTTGCGGAGGGCGGTGTGGAGGACGGCGCGGTTCTCGGTGTGATTGATCTTCCGGCCGGCGAACATATCGGCGGCGGATTCCTGGACGCGGCAGGCGCGGGCGAGGTCCATCAGGAGGCGGAAGGTATCGGGCGTGATGCGGTTCTTGGAGTAATCCAGGAACCAGCCGCAGGCTTCGGTGGAGAATCGTTTCGCGCGGTCCGGATCGGAGGCGAACAGGTCGCGCAGATGCAGGGGTTCGAGTTCCGCGAAGTGGGTTTTGAGGGCTTTCCATTCGGGGAGATTGGTGAGTCGGGGTGTCTTTGGCATGGGGGGCTCCTTTGGGGGTGATAAGGAATTCAGAATCCAGAATCCAGAATCCAGAATAGTGTCCGACGTGTTTCAAATAGTGTGGCAACTGAGTTTCTATGTTTTTTAAAGGGTGAATTCATTCTGGCTCCTGGATGTTGTTGCTATTTGCGTTCAACGGGGAGGACGATGGAAACGGCCATCCGGTTGGTCACCAGGATGGAGGCGGCGGCTTCGCGGATCTGGTCCGCCGTGACGGACTCGATGCGCTGGGCAGCGTTGAAATCGTAGGCGTAACCCATGCCGTACAGTTCGTTCAGGGCGCTGGTGAGGGAGAGGCTCATGTTGTTCTGCAACTGCATGTCGTGATCGGCGATGAGTTGGCTTTTGGCGCGGGCGATTTCATCGGGTTGGATGCCTTCGCGGGCGACACGGGCGACCTCGGTGAGGAGGAGGGATTCCACTTCCGCGGCGGCATCCGGGCGGGTACCGGCGACGAGGAAGAACTGGCCGGGGTCGACACCCAGCCGCTGACGGGCGCCGGCATAGTAAGCCAGGCCGCGTTCCTCGCGGATGGAGTGGAAGACGCGCGAGGACATTCCGCTCAGGGAGGATTCGAGGATTTCCATGGCAGTCCGGCGCGGATCGTCGAGGGTGATGCCCGGGAAGCCGATCATGACAATGCACTGTTCCCTGGGTTCGCGTTTTTCGGAGCGGGCAGGCAGGGAGGGGGTGGCGGGCGCGGGATGGATGGAGGGGGCGGGTCCTTTCGGGATCCGGGCGGTGTGCCGGATGGCGAGGCGTTCCGCGGCGGCGGGGGTGATGTCGCCGAACACGGCGAGGGTCATGTTGCCGGAGAGCAGGAGGCGGTGGTAGATGGCGCGGAGGGCGGCGGGGTCGGCCTTCTCGACGCTGGGGCGACGGCCGAGCGGGTTCCAGCGGTAGGGATGGCCGGCGAAGAGCATGGCATCGAGCGCCTCCTGGGCGACGAAGTTTGGTTTCTCCCACTGGGCGTCGATGGCGGCCAGTTGAATCACCCGTTGCTTGTCAACCTCGTCGTCCGGGAAGGAGGGGGCGGCGAGGCAATCGAAGAAGAGTTCCATGAAGCGATCGGCGTCCGGAGCGAGGCAACGGCCCTGGAGGCCGAAACTGTTTTGTCCGCAGAAGGGGCTCAACTCGGCGCCCATGGATTCGATGAGGCCGGCGATCTCGGAGGCGGAGTGGTGCGCCGTGCCGCGGATCAGGAGGTCGGACATCAGGCGGGTCAAACCGGCCTGGGCCTCGCTTTCCGAGAGGATGCCGCCCTTGAAGGCCGCTGAGAGATAGACGAAGGGGAGGCGGTGGGTTTCCCGGAGGATGAGCGGGATATTGCCGGGCAGGAGCCGCCGTTCGAGCGCCGGGGCCGGTTGGCTGGATTCAGCCATCTGGGCGGCAGGTTTCGCCTGAGCCGGGCTGAGGACGACGGTGGTGCGGTTGGACTTCCGGAGGTATTGGCGGGCGACCCGGCTGAGATCCGCGGCAGTGACGCGGGCGAGGTTCTCAAGATAGAGTTCGCCCATCCGGTGGTTTTTCATGGATAGTTCGCCGAACGCATAACTGGAGGCCTGGCCTTCCATGGTCTGGAGGGTGGAGAGTTCGCCGACGAGGATCATGCGGCGCGCCTTTTCGATTTCTTCGCTGGAGAACCGTGTGGTGGGCCAGGACTCGACGGTTTCATCCAGGGTCTTCAGCACCTCGTTCTCCAGGGCGGGATCGAAGGAGGCCTCGATGACGAAAAGACCAGGCTGGGTCGGGGTGAACGAGCCCGCGCTGATGTCGTGGACGAGGCGGCGTTTCTCCTTGATGTCCTGGACGAGGCGGGAGCTCTGGCCGTTGCCGACGACGGAAGCGAGCAATTCCAGGGCGGGGGCGTCCGGATCGAGCATGGAGACGCCGTGGAAGGCGATGGTCAGGCGCGACACCTTGTAGGGGCCGGTTTCGCGGGCGAAGCGGGGCATGATCTGGGCTGGTTCCGCCGGGACGGCCGGGGGGCGCCCTGTGCGACGGGGCACGGGGCCGAATTGTTCGCGCAAGGCGGTCTCGACTTCGGCGGCGGACACGGCGCCGACCACGGCGATGACCATATTGTCGGTGGTATAGCGGCGGCGATAGAAGTCCACGAGGTTGTCGCGGGTGAGGGATTTGAAGATGTCGTCATAACCGATGACGGGGATCCGGTAGGGGTGGGCCATATAAGCGGTCCGCCACAGCAGTTCATTCAGGACGACGTCGGGATTGTCGAGACGCATACTCATCTCGCGAAGGATGACATCCTTCTCCTTCTGCCATTCCGATTCGGGGAAGATGGGGTTCAGGATGGCGTCGGAGAAGATGGACAGGCCGGCGCGCCAGTGGCGGGAGGGGAGGGTGGTGTGGAAGACGGTGCGGTCAAGGGTGGTGTAGGCGTTCAGGTCGCCTCCGAGATCATGGATGCCCTTGGCGATATCGCCGGGTTTCTGCGTTGGGGTGCCCTTGAAGATCATGTGTTCGATATAATGGGAGAGGCCGGAACCGAGCAGGGCATCCTCGTGGATGGAACCGGAGCCGACCCAGATCTGGATGGCGGCGACGGGGGAGGAATGGTCTTCCTTGACCAGGCAGGTCAGGCCGTTGGCCAGGACGAATCGGACGGCCTTGTCATTGGAGGCCTTCAGGGTATTGAGTGCCTGGAGGGTGGTGGTATCGGTGGCGGTGAGGGGTGATGTGAGTAGTGTCATGGCGAGTAACGTGCAGGGTAGGGTTTTGTTCATGATAGGTCCAACGTATGAGAATGGGAGGGGCACTGCTGTGGCGCCGTGGAGGCCTCCACCGGAGCCGTTTTCAGGGAGGATGGGAGATAGGGCCGGTCGAAGGCTTCGTGGAAGTCGTAGTTATTGGTGAAGTCCGACTTGCGGTCCTCGTCGGTCTTGCCGAGGAACCCGTAATTGACGAGATTATAGACGAGTTCCCCGAGGTCATCGGTGCGGGTGATGCCCAGGGAGGCGAGGACGGTCCGGGCGAGGGGGCCGAATTCCTGGAGGGCGTAGCGCCGCATGCCGTCGCTGAGTTCAGCGCCTGTGATATGGCGGGCGGGGCCGCGGGCGGGTTTCTTCAGGGAGCGGCTGGTGAATTCCAAGACCTCCCGGACGAAGAGATAGGCCTCGGCGGGATAGCGGGGGTTCTCGATGAGGATCTGGGCGAGGGCTTCCTCGAATTGGCGTCGTTGCATGGGGGTTTGCTGCCTTGTTACGGTTCGAAAGACTGCCGGATGCGGTCGGCGTAGGTATTCATTTCCACGGGGTCGGCGTACTTGCGTGGGATCCAGTTCCAGTGATGGCCATCCGTTGCGAAGCGCGGGATGACATGGAAATGGAGGTGGGGAACGATCTGGCCGGCGGTTTCACCGTTCGCCTGCGAGACATTGACGCCATCCGCCTTGAGGCCGGTCAATTGGGCGCGGGCGACCTGTTGAACGACGGCGATCAGTTTCTGGAGGAGGGCGACGGGAATTTCGGTGATGGGGTTGTGGTGGGTCTTGGGGATGACGAGGGTATGGCCCTTGACCACGGGACCGATATCCATAAACGCGAGGATCTCGTCATCCTCGTACACCTTGGTGCAGGGGATGGTGCCCTTCACGATTTCGCAGAAGATGCAGTTTGAACTCATGATGCGGTTCCTTCCGGAACGGTTGGTTACAATGGTCGGGATCGTACAGAAAATCGGTGGTTCGGGGAAAGGTTTATGTTAGGGTGTGGCGCAGTGGGCGGGCGGCGGCATTCAGTGTTCAGAAAACCGGAATTCAGCAGGAGAGGCGCAATGAAAATACACAGTTTGAGTCGGATGGTGGTGGTGCTGGCGGGTATGGCGGCGGGGGCGGTATGGGGTGCGGAGGGCAAAAGGGCGGTGGCGGCCGTGAATGAGGGATCGGCGGGCGGGGTTGGAGTGACGGCCAAAGTTGGAACGTTGGGGGCGGGGTTGGAGGCGACGGTTGGTGCCGGCGACTATCTGGGCTTCCGGTTCGGCGTCAATGCCATGACCCTGGGGCCGACGGTGTTGACGGACGAAGGGTCCATTGACACGGATATGGAATGGTTGTCATACGGGGTGTTGGTGGATTTGCATCCGTTTGGCGGCGATTTCCGGATATCCGGCGGCGGATTGATCAACAAGAACAAGTTCAAGATGAAGGCTAATCTGGATGAACCGGTGGGATTAAACGGCACGGACTACCAGTTGGATGCGTTGAGTGGTGATGTGACGTTTGACGAACTGGCGCCGTATGTGGGGATCGGGACGGGCAATGCCGTGGGGGCGGATGGGCGCTGGCATTTTGCCTTTGATCTCGGGGTCATGTTCCAGGGTACGCCCAAGGTGCAGGCGACGGCGACGGCCTCCGATCCGGCGATGCAGGCGGTGGTGGATGATGCGTTGGCGGCGGAGATTGCGGATATCCAGGACGATGCCGACCAGTTCCAGTTGTATCCCGTGATCTCGATCGGCGTGTCGTACCGGTTCTGAGGCGAGATATGACATTGCGGATTGATCCTCATGCGGCGGAGCGGGCCATGGAACGTGGCGCGACGCCAGAAGAAATTGAGGACGTTGTAAGAACGGGTGTGCCGATTGCGGGCAAGAAGAACCGACTCGGCAAGTTCAAGGTTTATCCCTTCGGGCGGGCTCGGAACGGGAAGCGGTATGACCAGAAGCGGATTGAAGTATATTACGTGGAGGAGCGGAATACACTTGTGACCGTTACGGTTTACGTGTTTTATGGCAAGTGGGAGTGCTGATCATGCAGATACACTACAACTCCAAGACAGATTTGCTGTATCTGCGGTTTGATGACAAACCGCAGGCCGTGGTCAACCGGCGAGTGAGCGACGATGTTGTCCTTGATGTTGGCAGGAACGACCGGTTGGTTGGGATTGAGATCATGGATGCATCCAAGCATGTGCGCATGGACCAGCTCCTGCCAGTGACTTACGAAGATGCCTGGGGCGGGAAGGTCCCCGCCGTTGTGCATGAACGCAGTGCAAGTTATGATGCAACGTCAAAGAGACGGAGAAAACGATAGAGACGTCAACATCCACCGGCCGGTGTGTTCACCAGGGTTCGCACATGCTGTTGCACGGTGGCGGGATAGCGGGCGAGGACCGATTCGAGACCGGGCGTTGCCAGTGTCGCCAGATTGCGAAACGTCACCAAACTTTCCGGCGCGACACCCTCCCTGTGCATCAGGTAAACGAAGTCGCAAAGTGCCTGGGCGGGCGTGGCCATGTTCGATCCGGACGGCGGCGCATAGACCCGGCTGCGCACACACACAAAGAGAAAATGACCCAGCGGGGTGTCCCGTTCCCGGGCCTTGGGACTGTGCCGGTCGGTGAAACAGGTGATGCGCGCCGGCGTCTGGGTGATCAGGTTATGGGAACGCAGCGCATAACTGCCGGTCATGTAGGCATGACTGTCCATGGCGGACAAGAGGATCGCAGGTGTTGCCGCGCCTGGAAGCCCATGGCGCCCGTGGGCATACTTGACGATCACTCCTTGTTTCCTGAGCCGTGACAGTTCCACGTTGACGGCATTGCGTGAAACACCGGAGACATTGGCGAGCTCGGTGACGGTGAACAGGACTTTGCCGTGATCCCGCCGCTGCGCTTCCATGAAGTTCCGCCAGTCGTTTGCCTTCATGATGGCTCTCCGCGCACCGCCTTCAACTGACCATTCAGCAAAGCGACCACGGCATCGAAAATCATGCCGCCACCCCCAGCCGCCTCAAGGTTGGCGGCGGCGGCGGTATCAATCTGATCCTTGATGAGTGCGCCGAGAGCGCGTACATGCGGTTCCCGGTTCTCAACCAACTTGTGAATCCGTGTGGCCACCGATTGGGGTCCGATGCCAAGTTTGGCGAATTTAACCTGGAGCCGTTGTGCCGAAGCGTCGGTGAACTGGTTTTGGAACAAAAAAAGATCAATGATGTCGCGTACTTCCACAAAGGGACGATTGAAGATCGCCACCACCTTGCTTTCGGCCATATCCGCATCCGATGCGGTGAGGTAGACGGTTCCGGCCATGGTGCGGACGACGGGCGCATCGGCGCAAGGGATGGACGTGATTTCCACCGGCACCTCGATTCGGTCCGGATGCTCGCCGGTCCGGTCAAAGGCCACGGCAACGGTTTTGACAAAGGGGGAATCCGCCTCGGGGCCCGTTGCTTTTCGTGCCTGGCCGTCGTAGCCGAATCGTTTGCGGACTTCGGGCAGAAGGCGTTTAGTCAAAAGGTCCGCGATTTCCTCCTGCTTTCGTTCAAGATCGCCGTCCGAGTGGTAATCAATATCGACAGAAGTCCGACAGCTTTGGTTCAACAGGCGATAGCGGAATCCGCCGATGAGGCAGAGTCTATGCCCGGCCGGATGTGTTGCGATAATTTCAACGATCAACTTCTGGATCGTCTCTGTGGTTCCATCTACTTCATTATTCATAGAGCCAAATATAACATAATTGTTATTATTGGCAATATGAAACAAACACTTCAATTTTTGTCGCGGAAGCGCTGGGTGAGGTCGGCATAGGCGTCGATCCGGCGGTCGCGCAGGAAGGGCCAGATCTGGCGGACGGTTTCGGCGCGGTGGGTGTCGATCTCCACCAATAGAAGATCTTCCTTGTCGTTGCCGGCCTGGGCGAGGAATTCGCCCTGGGGGCCTGCGGCAAAGGTGTTGCCCCAGAACTGGATGCCGCCCTGTCCTGTGGGAGAAGGTTCGAAGCCCACCCGGTTGACACTCAGGACCGGCAGGCCATTGGCGATGGCGTGGCCGCGCTGAACGGTGACCCATGCGTCCAACTGGCGACGTTTCTCGGCATCGGTATCCGTGCGTTCCCAGCCGATAGCCGTGGGATAGATCAGGAAGCTGGCGCCATCGAGCGCCATGAGGCGGGCTGCTTCGGGATACCATTGGTCCCAGCAGACGAGGACGCCCAGTTTGCCGACCGAGGTCGGGATGGCGCGGAAGCCGAGATCGCCGGGGGTGAAGTAGAACTTCTCGTAATAGGCGGGGTCATCCGGGATATGCATCTTGCGGTAGCGGCCGGCGAGGGAGCCATCCTTTTCGAAAACGACGGAGGTGTTGTGGTAAAGGCCGGCGGCGCGCCGTTCGAAGAAGGAGGTGACGAGGACCACGCCGGATTCGCGGGCGGCGGCGGCGTAGCGGTCGGTGGCGGGGCCGGGGATGGGTTGGGCGAGATTGCAAAGGGCCGGGTCTTCGGTCTGGCAGAAATAGAGCGAGTCGTGCAGCTCGGAGAGGACGATCAGGGCGGCTCCGGTCCTGGCGGCCTTGCGGATGGCGGCCAGATTGGCGGCGATGTTGGCCTCGGTGTCGGCGGTGTAGGTGTTTTGAACCAGAGCGGCCTTGATGGTACTCATGCCAGGACTCCCTTGGGTAATTGCATGGTGATGCAGTGCAACGATCCATGCTGGAGGATGAGGTTGGAACAATCAATACCGATGATTTTTCGTCCCGGGAAGGCCTGGGCGATGATGGCCAGGGCGGATTTGTCGCGGGGATCGTCATAGGTGGGTACAAGGACGCAACCGTTCAGGATGAGGAAGTTGGCGTAGGAGGCGGGGAGGCGGTGTCCGTCCGGGGCGTGTTTGGGATCCGGCCAGGGCAGGGCGAGGAGGCGGTAGGGGGCCCCGGTGGCGGTGCGCAGGGCGCGGAGTTCATCCACCATGGCGCCGATGGCTGAATAGTGTTCGTCCTCGGGATTGTCGCAGGCCACGTGAACGAGGGTGTTGTGCGGGGCAAAGCGGGCGAGCATATCCACATGCCCGTCGGTGTCGTCGCCGGAGAGATAGCCGTTCTCCAGCCACAGGATACGTTTGGCGCCGAGGAATTGATGGAGGGCGGTCTCGATGTCGGCGAGGGTCAGATGGGGGTTTCGATTCGGGTTGGCCAGGCAGGAGCGGGTGGTCAGGAGGGTGCCCTGGCCGTCGCTTTCGATGCCGCCGCCCTCGAGGATGAGGTGGATATGGCGCAGGTGGGTGGCGCCGAAGATGCCGTGGTCCTTGAGTTGGCGGGAGATGGCATTGTCGAGATCGGCGCGGAACTTGCCACCCCAGCCGTTGAACTGGAAGTCGAGCAGGACGGGGTGGTTGTTTTCGCAGATGGTGATCGGGCCGAAGTCGCGCGCCCAGGTGTCGTTGGTGGCGATCGGAGCAAAGGTAATGCGGTCAAGCAGCGCTTCGGTGTGATGGAGGAAGCGGCGGGCCTCGTCGGGGGTATTGGTGGCGAGGATCACGCGGGCGTGGTGGCTGGCGCGGGCGATGATGGTGGCGAAGGTTTCCTGGACCTGGGGGAGAAAGGGTTTCCAGTCCGTGGCTGCATGGGGCCAGGCAAGGAGTACGCCATCCTGTTCCTCCCATTCCGCCGGCATTCTGATGTTGTTCATAGGTCCTCTGTGGTTGCCGCTGTTGAAGATAGCGGGAGGAAGGCCGGTGATCAAGCGTTGAGGAACACCCAGGATTCTTGGCCCAGGACGTTCCGGCGTCAAGGCGACAACCCTTTATTGACACCGGGCCTTGGCGCGAATGACCCACCGCGTGGGGCGCAACTCCGCTTCCAGATCCAAAGGAATGATTTTCCGGCCCGAGGCAATCTCTTCGAGGAACATGCCAAGGTAATCCCGTCCGGGCCGGGAGAAGTCGAGTGTCTGGGGCGTCCGCCCCGTAACCGCCAGTGTACCGATGCGTCCGCCATCGATGGACTCCACAAACCCCTGGCTTCCGAAAATGATCAGCGACTCGTAACCCCACGTCGGCCAGCCGGGGCTTGCCGGGCAACAGTAATTCGCCACGCCACTCCCCACGCCACCGTTCTCGAATTCCATCAGGAAAGACACCGCCCGGCGGCACGCGTTGCCGGGAATGTCATTCCCCAGCCGGGTTTCCAGGATCTGCATGGATTTGATTCTGACGCCCGCGACATGTTCGGCAAAACGCGCATTGTAGATTCCTGCTTGCCGGGTCAGGCCTCCGTCCACCCGTTCATCACCGGGCCGCCAGTCGCCCCAGGGATACGATTTCTGGCTCGACACCTGGATCACCTCACCGATGGTGCCAGCGGCCACGATCTCGCGCAGTGTGCAATAGGGTTGCTGGAAAGCCGTTCCCGCCATTTCGTGGAAGAGTTTTCCGGTCCGTTGTGCCGTTGCGATGATGCGGTCGAGTACCGCCTCGCTCAGACAGCAGGGTTTTTCCGCGTAGGCATGTTTGCCGGCCTCCAGACAGCGGATGATATGTTCGCCCTGTTCGTCCTTGAACGGCGAACAGAGTGACACCAGTTGTATCTCGGGATCCGCCAGCAAGGACTCCAGAGATGCATGCACCCGTACGCCGGTTGACTTCAGGTGGGGCGGTATCTGCGCATCGGCAAAACCGGCCAGGGCGACAATTTCCGCCGCAGGATGACCTTGCAGGTCATTCTGGATCTGGTGGCCCGCCGTTCCAAAGAGACCGATTTTGATTCTCATAGCGTTTCCATCCACGTTTTCATAGGGACGTTTTCTGCTCAAAGAAGAAGTTGTTGTAAATGAGACTTATGACTTTCTGGCATCACTCACTCAAGTAAGGCAAGATCCTCAAACAACCAGTTGGCGGGTTGTTACGAGTTGGTCTTCGGTGCAGGGGTGAGGCATTTCAAAATCATTTCTCCTTTTGCCAGTCCACCTGCATTTCTTCGAGAATGAAGCGGGCAAAGGGTTCAATGTCTCCGCCGGTCGAAGCCTTTTCCAAGGCAGCCATATACGCACTTCGCCGTCCGGTTCGCACAATGGTCCAGGGATAACCCGCCGAGGCCAGGAAGAGATTCATCAGGAACCGCGCCAAACGTCCGTTCCCGTCAAAAAACGGATGGATAAAACCGAAAAGGGAATGAACCAATACAGCCTTCACAATCGGTTCCTGTTCGGCTTGCAAATAATCGAACAGCGCGTCCATTGAATCCGAAACCGCCGTGTACCTCGGCGGAACATGTTTTGAGTTCCGAATGTAGACCGGCCCGTTTCTATGACCGGCCAGCCGGTGCGCCTCCAGAAGGCCAGACTTAACCGCCTCGCTGAACAAGGCGCGGTACCAATCCGGATAACTGTCCTGCGCAATCATCACAGGCTCTTTTCCGCCTATCGCAGAACGAATCGCCTCTTTCACCAGTTTGAATGCCTCAAAGTATCCTTTAGCCGCCATCGCATCCCGGACCTGCCGGTCCTGAGAATCTCCATCCGGATTCCAATTCCCGTCGCGAATACGCTGAATGAGATCAGGGTTGACCTGATACCCCTCGATGGACAGCGAGTTGTAGGCATCATTCACATACACGTCGTCTATGTCCTTCAGGCAGGTTTTAACATTCCGAACAGGGATTGGGTGGATGCCGCTGAAGACAGCCAGAACAGGACTGCGCATGGAGCGGAACATAGCCTGAATCCGCCCGGCATAAGGAGAAACCGTCCGCGAACCGGAAACCAGAGCCGGCGCCGCTTGATCGAACGGATTTTCGCGTTTAGTGGCGATCCCGGCAGACTGCGCCGCTGACTCAATGGCGCGAGTCTTGGCTTCATCACCAAGAAACGCATAGGCACCCGCAAAACGGCCAGCCAAAGCGGATGAGTGGGTGTCGAGGACGATCCGGATCAATGCGCCGATGTCGGGTACTGCGCGAAGCGCGAGTTCGGCATTGACGGAATTAGAGCGGAAGTAGGATGGCGGCAACCGGCAGAGTGCATGCGCCAACGGCATCACGCGCAGTCCATCCACCGACTCTACCTCGGTTGGCAGGCTTTTCGCGTCCTCGTAAGCAAGCACCGAGGTTTCATGCGGCAGATTCAGCAGTGTCTTTCCTCCGTGCGATGTCACTGCCACCACCTGACGCGGAACCGTTGTTGTTCCCACCTGCAACTCCAGGGAAGCCACGGCGTTCAGGCAATAGTCATCACCAAACCGTTCGGTCAGATACGTTGCCAAAAAATTCCAAAAGGACGCATACCATGCCGTACTCTCACCGGTGTCTATGCCGGGCCGGACCAGAAAATACCAACCCTTGACAATGTCCTTAAGATAGTTGGCCCTTCGCAGAATATCCCGGTCGGCCCGCTGCAAACTGGCAGACTTCAGCACTCCCTTCGGCGCTGCCTTGGTGGCGCGCTCGAGGGCATCCGCAAGTTTCTTATGGTTGGTGGCTGGCATAACGAGCCCATCAATGACGGTGTTATTCAGATACCATCAACTGTGTTATTCGGCAAGTAGTAACTGTGTTATTGTACGGAATTAATTCCGCCGATTTTGATCTCCACGTGTTCTTGACCCTGTTTATCTAGCAATAAGGCTTTGTTTACTTCGATGCCCGCTGTGTCAAACCGTCAGAGCCCTCTGTGTTATTCAGCGCGATATTTCCAAAATCGGTCAAGTATGGGTCAAGCGATTGGTAAAGTGAACTTAAGTCCTGATGTGTAAAGGAGATTGAAGGAGTAGGCGGAGAATGGACTGTCGGGACGTCGTTCGTGGCGGGATGGACCGGCTTCATGTTTTCGCAGGCGTTCAATCAATACGCTGCGGCAGTTGTTCTTTCCTGCTGTGTTGCTTGGGAAAAAGTGGTGGGCGATGAGGGACTCGAACCCCCAACATCCAGCGTGTAAAGCTGGCGCTCTAACCATTGAGCTAATCGCCCGTCATTTACACAAAAGGGTTTACTACAAGCACACCGCCATAGAATTGTCCAGTGTTCAAATCCTCGGAAAGGATCCGGGTACACCCGTGACTTTCCGCCGCCGCCACAATGGCGGCATCCCAGAATGTAATCTTGTAAAGACCACTCAACTCCACAGCGCGCCGGACCAGTGCCGGTGTTTGCGACACCACTTGCAAGTTTTCCAGAAGTAACAGTTGCCTCAGGACAACATCCTGACGCTGCCCTAATTTGCCCATGGCAACATTCGCGTATTCCTGTAACACCTGGGTGGAAATAACACCTGTCCCGGCACGGAGCGCCTCGCCGATCAAATCCAAAGCGCGCCGTTGTTTGACGGGATCACGTCCATCATTGGCGTAAACAATGATATTAGAATCCAGAAAATCGAGTCTCACTTGCCCCTCGCTACCCGTTGCACGGATTCGCGTTCAAACCGATACCCCTCGGGCGAACGGCCGGCGTAGGCGGTCGCGTTCTTTATGAACTCGTCAGTAACCTGATCCCGATCCGCCCGATCCGTAAGACTTCGGAAAAAATCACGGACCAACTGGTTCACCGATGTCCCATGCTGGCGTGCATATTCACGCGTCTTCTTCAATGTGTCCGAATCGGCAGAAAGCGTAATGTTCATATCTCGGCCTTATTTATGTGCACATATTACACATAAGGTTAGTATGTGTCAAAGAGGATAAACCAGTAGAAAGGCCGATCGCCTTCCCCTCTATTCTTCCTTCAAGCGATGCGGCATTCGAAAGAATGCCGCTACCGACCATTCTTACTTCACCACGGCGCCACTTGGCAACTCGCCATCAACTGTAATCAACTTCAACTCCTTGCCGACGCTCGCCGCCAATAGCATCCCGTTGGATTCAACGCCGCGGATCTTCGCCGGTTTAAGGTTCGCCACGACCACAATCGTCTTACCGGGTAGAACCGCCGGATCATAGTGCTGTGCGACCCCCGCCACAATCTGTCGCCGCTCGCCGCCCACATCAATCTGCAACTTGAGCAGTTTGTCCGCGCCCTCCACACGTTCCGCCTCCAGAATTCGCGCCGTCCGGAATTGGAGCTTCTGGAAATCGGCATACTCGGCCAGGACCACCCCCACCGGTGCGGGCGACGCCGGGGTCGCCGGGACTGGCTGAGCCGGGGCGGGTTCTCCTTGCTTTTCGGCGGGCATGATCCTTGGAAACAGTGATTGCACCACACCAACCTGGCTCCCCGGTTTCAACACACCCCATTGCTTGAGCGTCTGGATTTCCGGTGCCTCGCCGCCCAATCCCAGCGCCTGGCGCAACTCTGTCATCTTGCCGGGCATCACGGGATAGAGCAGGCCGCTCACGATCCGCAGCGTTTCCGCCCCGTAATACAGCGTCGTATTCAGGGGTTCTTTGTCGGCCTGTTTGGCCTGGGTCCACGGTTGCTTGCGTTCCAGATAGCGGTTTGCCTCGCGCACCACATTGGCCACGGCGGCCAACCCGAGATCCAGCCGCATGTTGTCAATGGTGGATTCCATTGTCCCC
>JBIJCW010000234.1:0-3199 GCA_044344495.1 Kiritimatiellia bacterium
CGGGGGGCTCAGGGTTCTTCATGGGTGGCGGGCCGGGGCGGGGGTTACATGGTGCGAAGGAGTTGCGCTTCGGCCTCCAGAAGCGTTGCAAGCATGGAGGCGTTGTTGTCCGCGAGGCGCATGGCATTAAGCAGGTCGGTCTTCTGGTAGAGGGTGCAGAGACGGGCCAGGGTATGAAGGTGCAGCCGGTCCTCCAGGCAGCAGACGAGGAAGAACAGGTCGGTGGGTTTTCCGTCCGGGGCGTTGAAGTGGACGGGTTGTACGGTGCGACCGATCACGATGAAGGATTCGGTGGCCATGTAGGGGGCATGGTGGCGGGGGTGGAGGAGGGCGACGCCGCCGGGCAGGGCGGTGGAGCAAAGTTGTTCGCGTTCCTCGATGGCGGCCAGGAGGTCGGCAGGGTCGGAGAGCAGGCCCGTCGTTTCAGCCAGGGCCACCATGGCGCGGATGATGGAAGACCGGGTGCGGGAGGGCAGGTCGACGCAGATGCCGGCGGTGGAGACCATCGAAGGCATAAGGGCGGCGCCATCGGAGACCTCTTGAGCGCGTTTGGATGAGAGGGCGTGGTAATCGGCGAGGTGGGCGTGAGACAGGTTCAGGATGCGTTGGGAAGCCCAGGAATCGATATCCTGACGGCGGAAGGTGACGCGCTCGCCCTGGCGGATGTGGGGGATTTCGTCGCGTTTGACCAGTTTCTCGATATCCGCCGTGTTCAGGTGCAGATATTCGGCGACTTCCTTGATGGTAAACACCCTGTGCGACACGATGCAGTCTCCCTACCGCACGAGCAGTGCGGGCATGGCAGAATCTGCCAGAACCCGCAGGGTGGTGCAACCTACAAACCATTCGCGGATCCGGTTGTGACTGTGGGCTCCCATGACAATCAGGTCGCAATGTTCGTCGGTGGCGGTGGCCAGAATGACATCCGATGGTTCCCCGTCGCGGACGATGGCCTTGGTGGTCACACTGCCATGACGCGCGGCCTCGACTTCGGCGGCGAGCAGGATCTGGCGGGTTTCGCTGTGGTCCATATTGACGGGAACGGACAGGAGCGTGAGGGGGACGTTCAGGTGGATGGCCAGGGAGGCGGCGGTGATGGCGACGGCGGGGGCGATGGGGGTATCGTCGCAGGCCGCGAGGATATGGGTGATAGGCCTTGGTTTCGCGGGTGTGACGAGACAGGGAGAGGTGGCGTGGCGGATGAGGCGGTCGGTGGTTGAGCCGATCAATCCGCGGCCGAAGGGTTCATTTTCGCCGCAGCGACCCACGACCAGGAGCGAGTCCTTTTTATGGTGGTGCAGGATGAGATGCAGGGGGTGTCCGGTTTCCAGGATGAATTCAGGGGGAGGGGTGATGCCTGCCTGGGCGGCGTTATCGAGGAAGGCCTGATGGATGGCCGAGCCTTTTTCCTCGGCGAGTTGGCGGAAGGCGGCGAAGCCGGTGAAGTAGCCGGAGGCGCCGATGGCGCCGGACAGATCGGCGAGGAGGGGTCCCTCGATCAGGCGTACGTCGAGCACATGGATGCCGGTGACGGGGGTTTTGAGGGCCTTGGCGATACGGAAGGCGTAATCGCAGGCGACGTTCGAACAGGATGAGCCATCGGTGCAGGCAAGAATGGAAGAGATCATGACACACCTCCTTTGGGGCAAACTCCCGGTTCCCAAGAGCAATGTTAGGCCGAAGTGGTCAAAGGTCAATGATGAAAAAGAGATGGTACCCCGGGCGCGGTTCGAACGCGCGACCTACGGTTTAGGAAACCGTTGCTCTGTCCAGCTGAGCTACCGGGGCAAGTTGTTGCAACAAAGGCGTTGCGAGTGTATGGCTTTACCGTTAAAGGCAAAATGTTGGGGTTGTGCCGTGTTTGAGGCAAAGTTGTGGCCAATCCAGGGCACAACCAGGCGAGGCAAACAATGGACAACGACAAACATCGGCCGAAAATAAGAGAAACGATCGTCCGCGTCAAGGGCCGTGAATCCAGGACGTTCAACGTTGGCCTCCACCGGGGCAAGCCCGGTGGGCGGCTGATCACTCCCCCGACGGACAAATAGCCTGTCTCTAATCGG
Source organism: Kiritimatiellia bacterium (assembly GCA_044344495.1). GTDB lineage: Bacteria > Verrucomicrobiota > Kiritimatiellia > CAIKKV01 > CAITUY01 > CAZDUS01. The sequence goes on from JBIJCW010000234.1 coordinate 2,064, forward strand.
CCTAGTGCCGGAGGATACGGATCGCAAGCGCCGAACCGACAGCCTTTCGTTCGGCAAGGGACATGTGGACGGAATGCCGTCTGCATGATATGGTTATCCATATGAAAACCACATTGACTATTAGCGACACAACCATGCGTGAACTGAAACGAGAGGCCGCACGCCGCCGGCAGACAATGTCCGAACTGGTCGAAGGCGCGCTTCGCATCGTTATTGAACCAAGGAAGAAACCGGCCGCCCTGCCCCCGTTGCCTGAGTTCAGCAGTGGTGGGTTGCGGGTGAACGTTGCCGACCGTGATGCTTTGTACAACGTGATGGGACGCTAACCATGTTTGTCGTGGACACCAATATTCTGATCTATGCTGCGGACAAGGATTCCCCGGATCACGGACGCTGCCGAGCGTTGCTCGAACAGTGGCGCGCCCAGGCAACGCCTTGGTATGTCACGTGGGGCATCGTATACGAGTTTCTCAGGGTGGTCACACACCCTCGCGTGATGACGCAGCCCATCCCGCCATCGCATGCATGGCTCTTTCTGGATGCGCTCTTTGCTGCGCCGCAACTTCGTGTCTTGACTGAAACGGACCGGCATCGCCATGTCGCAACTGAAGTCTTTGCCGAGGTCCCCGATATCACCGGCAATCTTGTGTTCGACGCGCATACGGCCGTGCTCATGCGAGAAAACGGCATTCGAGTCATCTACACCCGTGATACGGATTTCAACCGCTTCCCTTTCCTGGACACGATCGATCCGATCACGGATAATCGCCGAACCACCAAGTCCAGCGTGCGCCGCTGATCGCGCCGACGTTGACTTGGGCCGCTGTGCATTCAAGAAGGAACATATGGACGTACCGCCACCTCTGCCTCATGGGCAAACAACACGTCTCGGACACAAGCTTCGTGTCTGTGCGATCTTTCTGGGCTGTGTAGTCGTAATCGGCACCTGCATATACAGGATCAGTCCTTTTAGGACAACGACTCCGCTCACAGCCGAACAGGCGAATCGATCATGGCGAATCCGTGATCCGGTACCGAATACAGCATCCAACGTCTGTCTGTTCACTCAAGGCGGCCCAAAGTCATTTGACTATGTGTTGCGCTTTGAAGCGCCTCTGGCTAACTGCGAAGAATTC
>JBIJCW010000001.1:0-46857 GCA_044344495.1 Kiritimatiellia bacterium
ATTCACCCCCTCCCCCCACGCCTTCGCCTTCAGCCCCGATCCCTCTACTACCACCTCAAACTTCGAGAACAACATCCGCCGCGCCGACATCTCGGATAACACCGCCCCCAGCCAATCCGCCAGAAGCATCTCCACATCCGGCGCCGAACAGCAAATCTCAACCGCACAGACGGGCCGTACCAACCCCGGATCCACGATCACCGCCATCATGGCCAACGCCGCCTGCTCAAACGCCTCCGCCGGCGTGCCGCCCCTGCCGCGCACTCCTATGTCCGCCTGATGCTCAAAATGCTCCCAGCCCTTTTCCATAATCCCGCCCGCGATGCTCCCATCGTACCACGTCGTATTGACACACCAAGACGATTCTGAAATACTCGCACTTTCAAAATTCAACCAAACCACAACCTCCCATGCAACTGACCGAAGAACAAAAAACCGCTGTAACCCAATGGGTCAAATCCGGCGCAGGCCTCTCCGAAGTCCAGAAACACCTTTCCGACGATTTCGGCCTGAAATTGACCTACATGGACGTGCGCTTCCTCCTGATCGACCTGGGTCTTGACCTGATCCCGCCCAAGGAAGAACGCAAGGCACCCGCCCCCCAACCCCCACCCCTGCCCACCCAGAACCCCCTGGACGAAGACGCCGACGAGCTGCCTCCTCTCCATCCGGAACCCAACCTGGGCGCCGGCAACGTCAGCGTGGAAATCGACCGCCTTATCCGGCCCGGTTCTATCGTCAGCGGCTCCGTGGTCTTCTCCGATGGCGCCAAGGCCAACTGGGCCATCGACCAGATGGGCCGCCTCGCCCTGATGCCGGTCATCAAGGACTACCGGCCGAGTCCGGCCGATATCCAGGCCTTCCAAAAAACCATTCAGACCCAATTGCAGAAAATGGGGTACGGGTAATAGCCCCGCTCCTCCTTCCTTCGTGCCCCTTGTGGCCTTCGTGGTAACCCCTTCGCCCTAAACATCAGTCCAAACGGAGATTTGTCATGTCATTTGAAAGCGGCAGCGCCACGTTCCGGATGTTCTACCTTCCTCAACCCTTCCCCAAGGACTACATCGCCCGGTTTGCCCACCGAGCGGCGCCTCCCATCTCAACCCTCGGTAACACCCCCATCCACGGCTGGGTGACCGGACGGCATCTGCTCGACAACAAGATCACCAAGGAAACCGCACTCCATGCCGGCTACTTGCGCTTGGCCTTGATGACTGCGGAACGGAAAATTCCTGAATCCCTCCTGCGCGCCGAATGCCGCATGGAGGAACTGGTCCGCATGCAGGCCGAAAACCGCGCCGAGATCGACCGCCGCACCCGCAGCGAAATCCGCAAGGAAATCACCGAGCGCCTTCTCCCCACCATGCCCCCCCAACTCAAGGGCATGGCCATCGTCCACTTGCCCGAAAGCGACTTCCTCTACGCCGAAGCCGTCTCCGACAAGCAAATGGATGCACTGGAAGCCAACTTCCGCGAAGCCATGGGCTTCGGCCTGATCCCCGTCTCCCCCATCCATGCCGCCGCCCAGCGCCTGAAACGCGACATCCGCGACCTGGAACCCTCCAGTTTCTCGCCCGACTGCGAGGACGACACCGTGGAAAACAACCCCGGCCAGGACTTCCTGACCTGGCTCTGGTTTTATTCCGAGTGCCGCGGCGGCATCATGACCCTCAAGGACGGCAACACCTACGCCCTGATGATCGAGGGGCCCCTGACCTTTGTTCTCGAGGGGCAGGGCGCCCACGAAACCGTCCTGCGGCGCGGTACGCCGGAACTCAGCGTCGAGGCCAAGATAGCACTGCTGGGCGGCAAAAAACTCCGCCGCGCCCGGTTGTTGCTCGCCAGGGGCCAGGAAACCTGGCACGTCACCCTCGATGCCGACCAGTTCTCCTTCCGCAGCCTGAAACTGCCCGAAGGCGAAAAACTTGAACCGATCAGCCGCTTCCAGGAACGCCTGACGTCCATCAATACCTTCACCAGTTCGTTCCTGGAAATCTATGACCGGTTCCTGGCGGAACGCCTGGATGCCGCCACCTGGAAGAAGACCCGCGCCGAAATCCACCGCTGGGTCAGCGAACGCGCCGCCCGGAAATAGTGCGAGAAGCACTATGCGCCGCGTTATATTCCCCGTGGGAGAGGCGCTATGCCGCGTTATACTCCCCGTGGGAGGGGCGCTATGCCGCGTTATATTCCCCGTGGGAGGGGCGCTATGCGCCGCGACAATCTATCCTCAACGCCCACTGATCCCCCATCGCGGCACGTAACATCCTTCCCTCACAATTCACCATTCACATCCCCCGCTTCCCCCTCCACCTCATCCTTGCTCTTGGAATGCTTGCTGATCGAGGTGAATTCCCGCGCCAGCGAATACCCCACCGCCAGCAGCACCGGCCCCAGAAATAGTCCGATAAAACCGAACGTCATCATCCCGCCAATCACACCCAGCAGCACAACCACAAACGGCAACTTCGACCCCCGGCTGATCAAATACGGCCGGATAACGTTATCAATGCCGCTGATGGCAAAGAAACCCCACCCCGCCAGAAAAACACCCCACCCCACCCTGTCCACGCCAAAAAGCCACAACGTGGCCGGCACCCACACGCACGGAGGCCCGCCGGGAATCAACGCCATCAGAAACGTCAACAACCCCCAGAGAAACGGGGAAGGCACTCCGGCCAGCCAGAATCCAAAGGCCGCCATAATCGCCTGCGCCAGCGCCGTGCCGATGATACCGTACACAACACTGCGCACCGTACTGCCCGCCACCTCGATCAGCCGTAACGACACATCCCCGGCAATCCGATGCGCTCCCGCCGCCAACCGGTCCGCCACTCGCTCCCCATCCCGATAGAACACAAACACAATCACCACGCTCAACGTCAGTTGCAGAATGCCTTTCCCAAAATCAAGACTATGCGCCAATAACCATTTCCCCGCATTCATTCCGGCCGTTCGCATCGCCTCCGAGACCCACCCGGCGTTTTGCACAAACTGCGGCCAGGCCTTCTCCGCCGCAACCCCCACCCAAGGCAACTCACTGACCCAATCGGGCGGACTCACCGGAAACCCGCCCTGCAGGAACTTGAACAATCCCTCAAGACGGGAAACATTCTCTGCCAGCGTTACCCCCGCCACCACAAAGGGCAAAACCATGACCAGGGCAATCAGCGTCGTCATCACCAGGGCGGCATAGGTTCGCCGCCCACCCATCCAGCCGTCCAGCCGAAGCAATACCGGCCACGTCGTGTACGTCAGCACCGCCGCCCATAAAATAGCGGACACAAACGGCCGCAACACCGCCAGGCATCCCACCGACAACAACGCCACGGCAACAACCGCCGCCACCGTTTCAATTCTGCTTGTCATCTTAAGCATGCCCTTCTCCTCTGCCATATGCCCCCAAGCTTAGTGCCCGCCTAAAATACCGTCAACAAAATGTAATGACACCCTTGCACCAGGCGCATCTCCGGGTTTTGGCGACATGACATCAGCCACCCACCGGGCTTGCCCCGGTGCAGGCAAACGTTGAACGCCCGTGACGGACCTGCCCATCATCCCAACTTTCTTCACCCGCAGCACAAAACCGCGGGTGAAGAAAGCTGAGGGCACCAAAGCCACGGATGCTTTGCCTCTTTTCCTCTCACCCTCCTGGTGCTATCCTGCCGGTGACAGTCGAGGAAAACGAACCATGCCAATCTACGAATTCTATTGCCGGAAATGCAACACCCTCTACAACTTCCTTTCGCGAAAACTCCAGCCGGATAAGCGCCCCAAGTGTCCCCACTGCAAGACCATTACCCTGGAGAAACAACTCTCCCTCTTCGCCCATACCGGACGAGCCAAGGAGGACTCCTCCGCCACCACCGAACCCGACCTCCCCATGGACGAATCCAAAATGGAAAGGGCCATGGATGCCCTCGCCCGTGAAGCCGATAGCCTCAGCGAAGAGGATCCGCGCCAGGCTGCCGACCTCATGCGGAAATTCTCCAAAATGACCGGCATGGAACTCGGATCCGGCATGCAGGAAGCCCTCAACCGCCTCGAGGCTGGCGAAAACCCCGACCAGATCGAAGCCGAACTCGGCGACCGCCTGGAAAAGGAAGATCCCTTTATCCTTCCCGAAAAGGAAAAGAAGGGCAAAACCAAGGGACAAATCCGCCCCGCCCCGCGTCGCGACAAAACCCTCCACGAAATGTAAATCATTGTAGCACCGATCTGTGATCGGACTCATACACCATGACACCCCCAGCCTCCCGAAAAACCACTGTCCCGCGCACCAACAACATCAATGTCGTGGCGCTCGATCCATTGGTGACGCCCCGCACCCTTTCGAAAAGCCTCCCCGCCTCGCCCGCCGCCTTGCGGACCGTCGTCAGGACCCGTCAGGCCATCGGCCGCATCCTCGCCGGAAAAGACCCGCGCCTCCTCGTCGTCGTCGGCCCCTGCTCCATCCACGATCCCTCCGCCGCCCTCGACTACGCCACCCGCCTGCGCGCACTCGCCCGCGAATTGCAGGATGATCTCCTGATCCTCATGCGCACCTATTTTGAAAAGCCGCGGACCACCACCGGCTGGAAGGGCCTCATCTACGATCCGCACATGAACGGATCTTCCGATATCGCCCTCGGCTTGAAAACCGCCCGCGAACTGCTTCTTGAAATCAACGACATGGGGCTCCCCGCCGGCACCGAAATGCTCGACCCCATCGTGCCCCAGTACATCGCCGATCTCATTTCGTGGGTCGCCATCGGCGCCCGTACCACCGAGTCCCAGACCCACCGCCAGATGGCCAGCGGCCTCTCCATGCCCGTGGGCTTCAAAAACCGCACCGACGGCAATGTGCAGGTCGCCGTCGACGCCATGATCGCCGCCCGCAACCCCCACAGCTTCCTCGGCATTGATGACGATGGCCGCATCGCCACCGTCCGTACCGCCGGGAACCCGCTCGGTCACCTGATCCTGCGCGGCGCCCGCAGCGGCCCCAACTACGACGCCGCCAGTATCGCCGCCGCCTGCCAACGCATGACCGATGGCGGCCTGCAATCCGCCATCATGGTGGATTGCAGTCACGGTAACGCCGGAAAACGCCACGAGATGGAGGAAACCGTCTGGACCGCGGTCCTGCGCCAACGGCGCCGCGGCAACAAGGCCATCATGGGCATGCTCGTGGAAAGCAATCTGGAAGCAGGCAACCAACCCCTGTCCGCCGACCTGACCCGCCTGCGTTACGGCGTCTCCGTCACCGACGCCTGCGTGGATTGGCCCACCACCGAACGCATGCTGCGCGCCGCCGCCCGCCAAAGATGATCGCCCACGTCAGCTGTAACGCCTGATTTCATTCCGGCATATCAAATCGAGGAACTTATGGGACAAGCCAACAAGAACGTCAGACATTGCCCCGTGTTGAACAACGCCATAGCCGCTCTCAAGGAAGCGCCGGAGATCGTGGACCAAGCCCGGAGACTGCTGGGAGGGAATCCATGAACCACCCCACGCGTGAACAAGAACGCCTCATCGTCAAACAATGGGTCGCGGCGGGTCCGGCGCTCAAGCGGCAACGCGACGAGGAACTCCGCTCACGGCCTTATGATTGGATGGCGGTTGACGCCCTACTTGACATGGGCGCCCGGTTCGGACGTCCCCGCTTCGCCGAAGGCCTGGTGGAAATGCAACGCCTCTTCCGCCGCACGGCATCCGGCACGTCCTCTGACGCCTGAGGTCTTTACACAGCCCTATTCTTCAGTCCAAGCACCCTGGTTCATCAATTAGCACTCTTGCGGCCACTGACTGTTGACGGCCTTCCAGTCCCGTCGGGAAAAGTGATTTTATTGACAAGCAAGTCATCATTTGAGTGTTTCCCACCCTCCATTCGCTACTGCCTTATACGGTGCCCCGCACTTGCGGTCCACAGAATAGGCGACACAGAATAGACGATGAATCCTAGGACGGTGAATCCCGCTGCGGGGGTTGACGCCTCGTATTTCGCAACGAAGCCGTTTTGGTGCGCAGCGGATGGACGACGCTCTCAACCTGCGGGCATCAGGCAACTGGGCAGGGGAAATCTTTTCGCCTGTCGCATCGAAACCGGAGAACGCCGACTCGACGTGATCGAATTCCACTGGGTCTGCCAAGCCCTCGGACAAGATACCCCAACCATCTATCGACACCTCATCCGCTCACTCTGCTCGCCAACCGATCCATCCACAACCGCCCCCCTTCCCAAGGCGGCCGAATCCGGCGTGACCCGCACTTGCGGGATTGAGAATAAGAGTGGTCGCTGTAACTGCAGAATACCTTACACCAGCATGATGCCAGGACTGTAGGAGGCAACAACCTTGTCCCTCGTAATCAGGCGCATGGGTTCGTTCAACGCCTGCGCCACGAGAAGGCGATCGAAGGGATCGGCATGGATGGCCGGCAGTGTCTCAACCCAGACCGCATGGGCGGCAGAAATGCTGAGTTCCTCATAACCGGCCTCACGAAAGAACTTCACGGACTCCTCTGCCGAGACAGGCATATCCACTCGTCTCAAGCTTCGCTTGATGGCAATTTCCCAAATGGTCGCCACACTGAAGAACACTTCGTTATGCGGGTCCAGGAGCAGTTCCCGCACACAGGTCGGCAGGCGGGGATCATCGGTAACCGCCCAAAGAAGAATATGAGTGTCAAGAAGCAGGCGCATAGGACGTCTTTCCCTCAGCGGCAAAAAGCCTGGAAATCTCCGGATTGGCGGCGTCAAGGTCGTCCGGCACCGTAAATCGCCCCTTGGCTACCCCAATACGCCGCGCCACCTCCATGGGACGGACAGCCTCCATCCTGACAACAGGTTTCCCATGCCGGGAGATAACAATCTCTGACTCCTGGCCACTCAATAATTCCCCTACAAGTCGAGATAAATGGGTCTTTGCATCAAATAGACTCACCGTGTGCATGATCACCTCTTGTTTGATCTGGTTAAACTAGGCTGTTTTTACTGCAAATGCAAGCAAATGGATTTGGCCATGAAAATCGACAGGGAACACTTCACCCTCCCCCCATAACAGAGGAATCATGGGCGCGCACCGTAACCCCCACTACACGCAGGTGAACGGTGCCACCACCCTTGACATCACATGATAAATCCGTCACAATGGTGCTGAATCAAGTACTCAAAGAGGTGCCGAATATGACAATGATAGCAGTACAGGAAATCAAACGACGCGGAATCTGCGCCGTGGACAAAGCCTTGGAAAACGGCCCGGTACATCTGATCAAAAGCAATCACCCGGCCTACGTCATCATGTCCGAACAAGACTACCAGGAAATGTTAACTGATTTGGCGGAGGCACGCCTGGCGGCGTCCGAGGATGACTTGGCCTCGGGTCGCATTCGGCGCGGCAGTTCCGCCACATTGATGGCGGAATTACGTTCCGCCACTTGATGGAGACCGAATTTGAGTACCCCTGATTTCACCCTGGTCTGGACGGACAGTTTTTCAAGAACAGCCCGCAAATTCCTGCGGCGCCACCCGGAACTCGTCGGCCTTTTTGAAGACATCTTGAAGCAACTTGAGGACAACCCCCATGCCACCCGACTGCGGATGCACCCATTGAAAGGCCGCCATAAGGACAAGCACGCCGTCAGCCTAACCTACGCTTACCGCATCGTCCTCATCCTCACCCTGACTGACCGCGAAATCACCCTTCTCGACATTGGTTCACACGACGAAGTTTACAGGGACTGATGGTGCACCCTCACCATTCACTAATGCTACCTCTTGCGCGCCGCTTTCGCCTTGTAACTCCACTTCGCCAGCCGGACCGGCATCAGTAACATGCCCTGGAGATTCGAGTACATCGCGCTCGCCATGTACCGGAACGCCTCCCGCGTCGAAAAGGCGCCCGGCTCCTTAATTCGCGTAATCGCCAACACCCCCACAACCCGCAACAACGACGCCGTGAGGAAAAGCACCCCATGGTAAGTCACCGGAAGTCCAAACCAGTCCCCATGCCAGCTCTTCAAGTGATGGGCCAGAATCCCCCCGGATACACCACTTAGTAATCCAGCCCCCGCCACCACCACGCTGTTGATGGCCACATACGCCGTGTTCTTCGCCGTATCAGCCTTCCGCTCCACCAACCCGAGCAAAATATTGTAGGACGCCAACTCAAGCCCCGGCCAGGCAAACGCCGCCAGCAATACCCCCGTATATCCCGGAAACAAATGACCCTCGCCAACAAAAATCCAAATCACCGATCCATGCACCATCCCCGCCCCGGCCAGGACCGCCACCGGCTTGCGCCCCAATCGGTCAATCATGCGCCCCCAGAACGGCATGCTGACCAACGCCACCAACTGCGGAAAGGCGATCAACAGCAGATTCGCCATGAGATTGGAGATCTTCACGACATCAAACACATACAGCCACACGAACTGCCCCGTAAATCCCACCGAAAAGGTCAGCATCGCCGTGAACAACAGGTACCAGCGGAATGACCGGTTGGCCAACGGCTCCCGCAGCAGGTTCCGAATGCCAAAATCCCGGTTGCACCCCTGAACCTGCCGGTCCGGCACCGGCACAAAATACAGGATATCAATGATGCCCGGTATCGCCGCCACCGCCAATAGCACACTCAACATCCGACTCAACGCCAACCCGCTGACCCGCTCCGCCTGATCCAGGAGCAACCCGGCCAGTATCGTCAACACCAGACTCACCACCCCGCCTGCCTGGACGCGGCGGGACAGGTAACGCGCCCTGATCCGGGACGGCACCAGATCCAGCAGCCACGAGTGCCAGCAGGGCATAATCGTCTGATTCAGCGTCGCAGAGAGCGCCATCAGCAGAATCAAAGCCACCGGCCCCTTGCCCGCCGGCACCAGCCATGGTATCGCCGCAATGACCAGCCAGAGCCCGCGGTGTACAAGATTCCCGGCAAGAAAAAGAAACTTCCTGTGCCCGTACCGTTCAAGCATGAAGCTTCCCGGCAACTGTCCCAGCGCCGCTACGAACGGAATCGCCGCCATGAGCCCAAAGCCGAATTCGTCCACCCCCAGCTCACGCGCAAACCGGGTTAACACCGCCCCGGTGGTGATGGACATCCACGCCGCCCCGAATAACCACGCCACCAGCACCCGGCGCATCACCGAGCGGGTGTCATCGGGACCAACCGGCCTGATCGTCTCTTGTTGTTCACTCATGGATTGGCGGGAAAGCATAAGGGGCAGGAACGCGGATATCACGTCGAAAAAAAACCTTGAGCCCATCACTGCCCAGGCATAGCATACCGCCGTTGTTTCAAATCCCTAGAAGGGGGTGAATTGCCATGACGACGATGCGGACAATCAAGTTGAAAAAGATAACATCAGCGGAGACCCTCCCGGATCCCGCCACCGCTCCCCTTGCCGCGACTGCGTCCGCCCCACCCCCGGGACTTGAACCTTCATCCGCCACGCCCAAGGCCTCAGGCAGGTCCTATTTGATCTACGCACTCCTGGCCATCGCCGCAACCCTCTTCTGCATTGCCATCATCGGCATGCAGTACACCGAGTGGTCATTCTACAAGGCCGACCCTTCCCTCTGGCCCGTGAAGTAAATTCAACTCACGGCAGGAACTTCGCCTTCTTGATCTTATCCGGCAGATAACTGTCGAGTACGTAGTTCAATCCGTGCTTGGCAAACGCCTGCTGCTCCACACGAACCCCCATCTTGAGCATCTGGTTCAGCGCGTCCTGCCATTCCTTGTGATGCCGGATGAACGGATCGTTCTTGAGCGCATCCTTGGCCCGCTTGATGTCCACATCCTCCAGCGGGTGGGTCGCATCCATCAACTTGTAGTCAATGATGTCCTGCGGCGTCACCCCCAGGTAATGCGCCTGCGGAACACAGAAAAACCGGTTGATGTGCGCCGCCTGGCCCGACCCCACCTTCAACGTCCGGTAAATGTTGCAGTAACCGTAGGGATCGCCGTCGGTAAACACCAGCACCGGCAACTTCCGGTCATCCGCCAACCGCCGGATGAACCGCCGGCACGCCCGCGTCGGAACACCGCTCATGGACACCAGTACACATTTCGCCTTCTCATAGTACCGGTGATGCACCAGACGCTGGAACAGGGATGAGGTCTCGATGACCAGGATAAACTTGGCGTCCGACTCGAACGCCAGATGCTCCACGCGCGCCGGAATACTCCAGGCGCCGGTCCCCAACTTCCCGCAATTGATCTTGATGACCTCGCCCGTTGACGGATTCTGGTCCATCACGATCAGGGGCCCCGCCACGTCACCCCCACGCTCCTCGGGAATGTACCCGATCTGCTCGCGATTGACCCCCAGCATGGCCTCCATGTCGTCCAGCAACGTATCGCTCTCCGGCTGCTCGTCAAACCGGCACTCACCCCAACTCTTGCTGTTGTAGTAGATCTCGCGCTTTCCAGCGATGTCGTTCTTGTCCAACAGGTCCTTCTTGGTCGTGGCCAGCAACCGCATCGACTGCGCAAAGGTCTTCACCGTGTTGTAACTGAGTGTCCGGGTGGCTACCTTGCCACGAATCTCGAAGTAACCGGTCTTGGGGTCATACTTGACGTTCGTCAGCGACCGGATCGGAAACCGTAGCGAGGGCTTCTTGAGTTTCTTGACGATATCCTCATAGACGCCGCGACTGACATCCACAATCCTCCGGGACACACCCGCCCGGGACGTCAACAACGCCGCCTCACCACTCCCGCCCTTACTCTCGCCTGTCTTTTTCTTCGCCATAATTGTAGTCCGTAGTCCGTAGTCCGTAGTCCGTAGTCTGTAGTCCGTAGTCCGTAGTCCGTAGTCCGTAGTCTGTAGTCTGTACTCCGTAGCCGTAGTCCGCGCCCCCCTCATACCTCCAGATGCGTCCGCTCCAGCATCGTCTTCAACCGCTCCACCACGCGGCCTTCGTCACGGTCGCTCAAATCCAGCACATCCTTCAACCCCAGCGCCAGATGCGGAATGTATTTCTCGATGTAGGAACGCTTGCGCTCCGCCTCGGCCTCGCGGTGCCGCCGGCTCAAATGCACCGACAACCGCCGCCCGCACTCCTGCACACAAAAACCAATCTCCTTGATGATCTCCGGGTAGTGCGCAATCGCCTCCTTGCTCTCACTGGTGAACGGCACCCAGACGCTGGCTATATGCACCATGATCACCATCGGCCCCAACGGCACACCACCCCGGGGTTGCGTCAACCCGTAGTTCTTCCAGTTAACCCCGGAAATCGCCTTGGTAATCGCACACGCCCCGCCCAGGTAAAGCAACGGCACCCGGTTGGCAAACCGCATCACACGGGCCGGCTCATCCGCCCCGACATCCGCGTTCCCGCCCGGCTTGGCATAGGCAATGCCCACCTCAACCTGGAACGGATTGCCGCGGTAGACCGTCGGATCGCGCGTCACCGCCGTGCAAAACTCAGCCTCCATCTCCTTGGCCAACCCCGCCACAATCAATTCCTCGCCAATCGGCGACAGACAGTCCGTCGGCGGCCGCATCAACTTGGTTTCATTGACCGCCTTGTAGAGCGTCTCCACCTCCCGGTTGGCAATCCGCCGCGGATTGGCCTTGGGATCCAACCCGGCCCTTGTGCATATATCCAAGGCCGTCTGACTGCTGACACGGGAGAAATCCTCCGAAAGGGATCCGCGTAACGTGCGGGATTCCGTGTCCCGCAACATCTGCATCAACATCCCGAGTTCCACCCCGTGCGGATGCGGCTTGATCTCCACCGGCGGCGTCGGCAACTTCCCGGCCAGGCGCGCCCATGAAATCCACTGCCCTTCCACCAGCGGAGTCGTCGCCTGACCCTCATTGTCAACCTCCTTGTTCAACAGATTGACACGGTAATGCAACTGCAGATGCGGATTGGCGATCAGACACTGCCGCAGATACTCATCCACCGACAGCCGGCCGCGTACATAGTGCGCCTCCATCTCAATCGCGACCGACGTACCGTGCTTGCAAACCACCGGTTCCGCCGCCACGCCCTCCACCCCGATCCCCGGAAACGACGGCTGCCATTCAATTTCCACGTCCTTTAGAATTGTCGGCGCGTTCTTCCGGGTGTCAATCTGCACCTCAATGTAATGCGCCATCTTGCCGCGGGGAATCCTGGAGAGAATACGTGTCGCCGTGCCGGTCGTCAGTTGCCCGTACATCCCGGCCGCACTGATCCCGATCCCCTGCTGGCCGCGCGACATCCGTAACCGGTGAAACTTGGACCCATACAGCAACTTGGCGAAAATCCGCGGCACCTGCGCTCGCACCACGCCGGGACCATTGTCCGTAATCGACACGCGGAACCGTTTCTCACCCGTCTGCGTGATTTCCACGCTGAGCTCGGGCAGCAACCCCGCCTCCTCACAGGCATCCAACGAATTGTCCACAGCCTCCTTGACCGTGGTCAGAAGCGCCTTGCGCGGATTGTCAAACCCCAGCAAATGACGGTTCTTGAGAAAGAATTCCGAAACGGAGATCTCACGCTGCTGACGCGACATGGTTTCGGCATTGGCAGTGGCAGTGGTGGTGGTTCGGGCCATACTTCGACAACTCCCCATACTGATTTAGGTGGCACTCGCCGTTCCGGCGAATGCATTCGCATTTGCCAAGGGTCTGGAATGATCACTGTGCATGACTTAATTCACGACTGCGCCGGGCAGCCGCCTGGATGGTTCGGACAAGAACGTCCGCCACCCCGTCATTCTCAAGAACCTCGCGCCCCGCCGCGGTCGTCCCCTTGGCGGACGTGACCGCCGCAGCCAGATCCGCCGGCGAAAGCCCCTGTTCCAGAAGCAGACGGGCCGTCCCCTCCATGGTCTGGGCCGCTAGCATCAAGGCGGACTCCCGTGACAACCCTTCCCGGACCGCCCCGTTAACGAGACCATCCAGCAAATAGGCAAAGAAAGCGGGCCCCGAGCCACTCAACGCCGTGACGGCATCAAATTGATCTTCCGGCAATTCCAGCGCCCGACCGCAACACTCCAGCATCACCCTGACCTGCGCCGCGTCCGCCTCCGTCGCCCGCGCTCCACGGGTAAAGACATTCATCCCTGCCCCCGCTAGACAGGCAATGTTGGGCATCACCCGCACCACCCGTCCACGGGGCAACAGGGCTTCCATGCCCGCAATCCGCTTGCCCGCCGCAATGGAAATCACGAGGCGATCCGGCGTCACCACCGCTGCAATCTCCGCCAGAACCGCATCCAGTTGCTGCGGTTTGACGGCCAGAAAACACACGTCGGCTTCCCTGACCACATCGATATTGGAGGCGCCCCCACGGATACCCAGCCGCCGACCAAGATCGGACAACCGGGCGGCATTCACATCGCTCGCCACCACCGACGTCGGCTCCACATACCGCCGCTCAATCAAACCGACCATCATGGCTTCCGCCATCTTCCCGGCTCCGACAAATCCGATAATCATCGCAAAAACCCCTTATCTCAGCGTAACGATTGGAGGCCATCCCGGATCTCATCCACCAGCCGGTGAAAGGGAGCCGTCAACACATCCCCCCGCGGCACGAAACCAAAACTGGCCAGCACCAGCAAAACCACGTACAGCGATAACACAACAATCAGGAAGCCGCGCACCCCGAATCCGTCTCCGTCTTGACGGTGATGCGGCAGCGTCATGCCGTTTTCGCCTTCCTCCATCCGCGACGGCGGAATCTGACTGTTCAAAACCCCCGACTGGTAGGCCTTGAGAATCTCCAGAACACCAACAAGACTGCGTTCCGAGGCGATATGGCCACCCGTTTTGTGGACGGTCTCAAGCACTTCCGGCGCCGCGTTGATCGGGCAGGCCGTCCACCGCGCCACCCCGGGATCCATCATGCTGATGTCATTGTGCCCATCACCAACCACCAGGACCTTCTCCGCCGGAAACCCAAGATGCCTCGCCATTTCGGACACCGCCAGACCCTTCGTAAAAGGAATGGCGTGAACATCCACTTCGACCGGATATTCAAACACCTGCAGATACCGGGTTGCCTTGGCCACTTCCTTGACAATCGCCGCCCCGAATCGCGCCGCGCTCTCATCCTCAAACTGGAAGGTAATCCGGCGCCGGTTCCGGTACATAACCCGTGCAAATGGATTCTTTTTCAACATGGCCCTGGCCATGCGCGGAATCGCACGCCGCACCATCCACTCGTGGCGCCACTGGAGCCAGCGCACCCTTACATTCCACCCCCAATGCGGCAGATACCCGAACCGGTTGCGCTCATAGATGTAGGCATGCCGGGCAATCACATAGTCGGCCTCAATGCCCAGCATCGTCATCGACCGGAAGGCCTTCTTGAAACTTCCCAAACTGCGTCCGGTGCAGATCACCCACTTGACACCATACGCGTTCAAGGTGTCCATCTGGCGCCGGAACTCCTGATATTGATCAAGACCCGCCCGATGCCCCAGCAGGGTCCCGTCCATGTCGGACACAAACACCCCAAGGCCCTTAAGGATGTTTCCGGACTCGTTCATTCTGTCGTAGCCCCTGTCCCCATCGGCGCACCCTCCGAAAAAAAGGCGTTCCCACCGTATGACAGCGGGAACGCCCGTTCGAACGCTGCCCGCCGCCTACTTTTTCGCCGCCGCCGATTCCTTGATCAGGTTCAACCCGATCACTTCGCGCTGAATCTGGTTGGTCCCCTCGTAGATCTGGGTGATCTTGGCGTCGCGCATCATCTTCTCAACCGGATACTCCTTCATATACCCGTACCCGCCGAGAATCTGCACCGCATCCGTCGTCACCTTCATCGCCACATCCGAGGCAAACAACTTGCTCATGGCGGAAATCTTGCTGACTTCCTTGCCGCCGCCATCAATGTACCGGGCCGCCGCATACACCAGCGCGCGCGCGGCTTCCACCTGCGTCGCCATGTCGGCCAGCATGAATTGCACCCCCTGGAATGAGCAGATCGGCTTGCCGAACTGACGGCGCTGACGGCTGTATTCAACCGCCTCGTCCAACGCGCCGGCCGCAATACCTAAGGCCTGGGCGGCCACGCCGGGCCGTGAACTGTCGAGCGTCTTCATCGCCACGATGAACCCCATTCCTTCCTTGGCCAACAAATTGGCCTTGGGAATGCGGCAGTCCTGGAACACCAATTCGCGGGTCGCCGAAGCGCGGATACCCATCTTGTTCTCCTTCTTGCCAAAGGTGAACCCGGGCGTACCCTTCTCCACAATGAACGCGGACGCACCACGTGGCCCCTTCGCCTTGTTGGTGATGGCCACCACGGTGTAGATCTCCGCTTCGCCGCCGTTGGTGATCCACTGCTTGGTGCCGTTAAGCACATAATGATCGCCATCCAGCACCGCTGTCGTCCGGATCCCGCCGGCATCGCTGCCCGCATTGGCTTCCGTCAACCCGAACGCCGCCAACGACTTCCCGGTGGCAATGCGAGGCAGAAACTTCTGTTTCTGCTCATCGGTGCCGAACAGGATGATCGGAAAGGTCCCCAGAGCCGTGGCCGCCACCGCCAGGGCTATGCCACTGCAAACCTTCGACAATTCCTCGACGCCAACGGCCAAATCCATGATCCCACCGCCCAGACCGCCGTACTTCTCCTCAATGTACAGACCGCAGAGATCCGCATCCGCGAATACTTTGATCATCTCATGGGGAAACTCATTTGATTCGTCGTAATGCTCCCGGATGGGTTTGATTTTCTCCTGTGCCACCTTCCGGCAAAGATCCCGAATCATTACTTGCGTCTCGGTCAGTCCGTAATCCATGTTGTTCTCTCCCAAGCAGTTAGGTCAATTTCACGGCCCTCAACAGCCGAAGACCGGAACTATATGATACCGAGAGGCCTAAAATCAAGTAAGGATTGATGGGATGGCACATCTCCGAACTACGGTACGCCCCGGACAGAGTTCAATGGGGAAGACGTGCGCACCCTTCGGATTGATCGCGCCCGCGCCTTGTCAGGTCCGTGTCTCCTGCCGCGCCTTCCACATTGTCTGGCGCGCAATCCCCATCAGAATCCGCACATCATCCTCTGTCAACGGCGCCCGGCAGAAAATCCGCCGCAACCCCAGCATCATGTGGTCGGCCTTCTCCTCATCCATGAATCCTATCGCCAATAGCATCTCACGCCACATCGTGAACATGTGCTCGCGCGTCCGCGCCGGACATTCCGGCGTCTTCTCGCCCACCGGCTCAAACACGCCCGCCGCCACAAATAATTCATAGAAACAAATCATCGCCGCCTGGGCCAGGTTCAGCGAAGGGTACTCCTCGGACGAAGGGATCTGGATCATGTTCGTGCAAATCGCAATCTCCTCGTTGGTCAACCCCCAGTTCTCCCGCCCAAATACCAAGGCCACCTTATTCGCGGCCGCCGACTCCAGAATCCGCGGCGCCCACTCCCGCGGCGTCCTGGCATGTTGCCGGTACAACCCCAGCCTGGCCGTCGTCCCCATCACCAGCCCACAGTCTCCCACCGCCTCCTCCAGCGTGGACACCTCTTTGCGCCTTTCGAGAATGCCGTCCGCCGCCACCGCCATCATCCGCGCCTCGGCATAGTTCAGCGTCGCCGCTGGCGCCACCAGCGTCAGACTCGACAATCCCGTGTTGGCCATCGCCCGACAGATGGACCCCACATTACCCCCATACAGCGGCCCAACCAACACCACTTTGATATTGCCTAACGACATCAGCCCTCCACCCCCCTTGGGTTGACTTTCTTCAAGAAAATGATACTCATAACGGCTTTTACCAAGGATTGCAAACCGAACGGTAAACATTGGGACTGGGAATGGCCAAGCACAATGGTTGTAGGCCGGGGCTATACCCCGGCGTCAGATATAGGTTAAGGAGATAGCATCATGGACGAACTTCTCAAACTATTGCGCCATAACGCATTGGAATCCCCCAGGAATCTCGCGCGCATGTTGAACATCCCTGAAGCCCAGGTCAGGGCCAAAATCACCAACTACGAGAAAACCGGCGTAATCCGCGGCTATCAGGCCATCGTCAACACCGATCAACTTAAGACCGATATCGTCCGCGCGGTCATCGAAATCAAGGTGACACCCGAACGGGAAGGCGGATTCAACCGGGTCGCCGAACGTATCAGCAAGTTCAGCGAGGTGGAATCACTCCACCTCATGTCCGGCACCTACGACCTCATGGCCGTCGTGGTCGGCAAGGATCTCAGGGAAGTGGCGTTCTTCGTCAGCGATAAACTGGCCACCATCAATGGCATCATTTCCACCGCCACCCATTTCATGTTGAAAACCTACAAGAGCCACGGCGTCCTGATGGAAGGGGAGAAAGTTGATGAGCGTCTCAAAGTCTCGCCATAAAACCGCTGCCGTCGGGCAACCTGTCCCGAGCTTCGTCGCCAGTTACCTGCGGGATATCCCCCGTTCGGGCATTCGTGATTTTTTCGACATCGTCAGTTCCCGCAAGGACGTGATCAGCCTCGGCATCGGTGAACCCGATTTCGTGACCCCGTGGCATATCCGCGAGCAGGCCATTTTCGCGCTCGACCGCGGCGCCACCACCTACACCTCCAACCGCGGCCTGCTTGAACTGCGCCGCGCCATCGCCGGCTATCTGAGCCCTGCGTTCGGCGTCGACTATAATCCCGAAACCGAGATCCTGATCACCGTCGGCGTCAGCGAAGCCCTCGACCTTGCCATCCGCGCCGTCGTGGAACCGGGCGACGAAGTCCTCTACCACGAGCCCTGCTTTGTCTCCTATGCCCCCGAAATCCGGTTCGCCCATGGCATCCCCGTCCCGGTGAACACCCGGAAGGAAAATGATTTCCGCCTGACCCGCGCCATGCTGGAGGAGAAAGTCTCCCCGAAAACCAAGGCGCTGATCATCAACTTCCCAACCAACCCCACCGGCGCCACTCTCACCCGGGCCGACGTCGAGGACATCGCCGCCTTCGCCAAGGCCCACAACATCCTCGTCATCACCGATGAGATCTACTCCGAACTGACCTATGGAAGCGAACGCCTCAGCATCGCCGCCATCCCGGGCATGAAGGAGCGCACCATTTTCCTGCACGGCTTCTCCAAGGGATGGGCCATGACCGGATTCCGCCTCGGCTACGCCTGCGCCCCGGAGGAACTGAGCGAAGCCATGATGAAAATCCACCAGTACATCATGATGTGCGCCCCCATTCTCAGCCAGAAGGCCGCCATCGAGGCGCTTTCATCCGGAGTCGACACCGAGGAAATGCGCTCCGCCTACGAAAAACGCCGGAATTTCATCTGTGCCGCCCTGAACGACATGGGGCTCCCCTGTCATGTCCCCAAGGGCGCTTTCTATGTCTTCCCCTATGTCGGCCACCTCGGCATGACATCCAAGGATTTCGCCCTCCGGCTGCTTGATGAAGAAAACGTGGCTTGTGTCCCCGGAAGTGCCTTCGGCTCCTGCGGTGAGGGATTCCTCCGCTGCGCCTACGCCACCGATATCGAAGCCATCAAGGAAGCCACCCTGCGGATGGCAAGGTTTGTCGAACGCCTCCGCAAACGCAAATAGGCGGGTTACGGAATCGTCTTCTTGGTCAGTTTGACCAACGTCTTCCATAACTTCTCGGGCGTTTCCTCCGCAACCAGCGCCTTGCGCGCCTCCGCGTCGGAAAATGTCTCGGCCAACCCTGCCAGCAACTTGAGATAGAAGGCACTGGCTGCCGTGGGAATAACCATGAAGAAAACAATGCGCGTCATTGTCTTGTCATGCCCGTCAAACTTGATCCCTTTGCCGCTGATACCCAAACCCAGCGTCAACCCCCCGCCCTCAACCCCCCGCACGTGCGGGAACGCCAGACCATGATCCACCGCCGTGCTGACAATCGCCTCCCGCTTCAATGCCGCCTCCACCAGTTTGGCGGCATCATCCACGTACCCCTGTTCCTGCATCTTCGCGGCCATTTCCAGAATGGCCTCTTCACGGGTCCCGGCTTCCAACTTGGGAATCATCAGGCTCGGGGCCGAAAACCGTGCGATCCCCACCTTGCGCGGATCCCCCCGCCGCGGCGCCGCTCCCACATGACGGGGCAGCCCTTCCTGAAAGTAGAGAATGCGCGTGCAAATCGGACACACCTGGAGATAATCGGAAACCTTGACCGACTGGACCAGACTGGTCGGAATCCTCATCCCGCATCCCGTGCAGGTTCCATTGGCCATCGGCACCGTCATGATCGCGTCACGCTTCTGCATGCGCGTCACCAGCCCTTGGACATCCATCGGCAACTGTTCTGTCAGACTCTTGATCGACGCTTCCAACTCATCCAGCCGGTGACCATGCCGGTGCGCCTTTTGCTCCATGCGAATGAGGCTTAATTCCTGCAACTGAATCAAGTGGTTAATCTTCGGATGCATAACCTGATATCCTTTCGAAAATAGTCACCACCGGTCATCCAGCAGCGCCGCCCCGTTCAACAACGGCCCCGAAAAAAGTGGCGTACCTGGCTGGAGTTGAACCAGCAACCTTCTGATCCGTAGTCAGATGCTCTGTCCAATTGAGCTACAGGTACGCATTGAAATCAACGGGCAGAGAACTATACGGTGCCGGACTAGTTTTTGCAACACCCATCCGAGAATTTTTTGCTAGGATTTACGCAAAGGAGATCGCCATGCCGGAAATCACAGACGATATTGAAGCCATTCGCAGGAATTTCGGGGCTAACTTGCTGATCCTGGGCCATCAGTACCAAAGCCCCTCCGTCCTTCGCCATGCCGACGTAATCGGCGACTCGCTGGAATTGGCCCGCAAAGCCGCCGCCAGCACCGCCGAACGCATTGTGTTTTGCGGTGTCCATTTCATGGCGGAATCCGCCGACATCCTCACCGGCCCCCGCCAGTCTGTCTTTATGCCGGAAACCGCAGCCGGTTGCCCCATGGCCGATATGGCCGACTCCTATACCGTCGATAAGGCCTGGTCATTCCTCCAACAGCACGGGGGCGGATGGCTTCCTGTCGTCTACGTCAACAGCACCGCCCGCGTCAAGGCCTTCTGCGGCCGTAACGGTGGCAGCGCCTGCACCTCCAGTAACGCCCCCAAGGTCTTTCAATGGGCATTGGACCAGCAGAGGAAAATCTTCTTCCTGCCCGACATCCACCTCGGCGCCAACAGCGCACACGACCTCGGCATCCCGGACGAACAGGTCGTCATCTATGATTACCGCCAGCCCAACGGCGGCCTGACCCCCGCCGATCTCGAACGCGCCCGCGTCATCGTCTGGGGCGGATTCTGTCCCATTCATGTCAATTTCACCGTCGCCGACGTCCAGACCATCCGCACCAACCTGCCCGCCGCCAGGATTATCGTCCACCCGGAATCCCCCAAGGAAGTGGTGCGCCTCGCCGACGCCCACGGTTCCACCGCCCAGATCATCAACTACGTCCGTAACGCCCCCGACGGATCCACCATCGTCATCGGCACGGAATCCCAACTCGTCAAACGCCTTGCCCTCGAACACAAGGATCGCCTGACCATTATGATGCTGCGCGGTTCGTTCTGCCCGAACATGGCCAAGACCAATGAGCAGAACCTCCTGCGGGTGCTCCGTGAATGGCCGGACCGGAACCGGATCACCGTACCCCCCGCCCTGGCCGCCGAAGCCCGCCTCTGCCTGGAACGAATGCTCGCACTGTGAACTTCAAACTCCATTCCCCCTACCAACCCACCGGCGATCAACCGCAGGCCATCGCAGCCCTCTGCCGCGGCCTGGCCACCCCCACACCCGATAACCGGTTCCAGATCCTGGAAGGCGTCACCGGCTCTGGCAAAACCTTCACCATCGCCAACGTCATCGCCCGCCACGGCAAACCCGCCCTGATCGTCTCCCACAACAAAACCCTCGCCGCCCAATTGTACTCGGAACTGAAAATATTCTTCCCCGACAACGCCGTGGAGTACTTCGTCAGTTATTACGACTACTACCAGCCCGAGGCCTATATCCCGCAGACGGACACCTATATCGAGAAGGACGCCTCCATCAACAAGGAGATCGAACGCCTCCGCCTTTCCGCCACCAATTCGCTCCTCTCCCGCGACGACGTCATCATCGTGGCCTCCGTCTCCTGCATCTACGGCCTCGGATCCCCCGAGGACTACCGTACCATGGTCGTGGCCATCAATCCCGGCGACACCGTCGACCGCGACGAATTGCTGCATAAACTGGTGACCATCCAGTACACCCGCAACGACTACTCGCCGGAACCCGGCACCTTCCGCGTCCGCGGCGATACCGTCGACGTCTTTCCCTCCTACGCCACCCAGGGGGTGCGTCTGGAGTTCTTCGGCGACCAACTCGACCAGGCCCTGACCTTCGACGTCGTCAGCGGCCGCACCGAAAGCCGGCTCGACCGCGTCATCATCTCGCCCGCCACGCACTTCGTCATGCCCTATGAGAAAATCGAGGGCGCCATCACCGCCATCATCGCCGAGATGGAGGAGCGCGTCCGCTGGTTCGAAACCAACGGCAAACTCCTGGAAGCCCAGCGCATCAAAATGCGAACCATGTACGATATGGAGATGCTTAAGGAAATCGGCTACTGCTCCGGCATCGAAAACTACGCGCGCCACCTGGGCGGACGCCCCCCCGGCGCCCAGCCGGCTACCCTCCTTAGCTACTTCCCCGGAGAATTCCTGACCGTCATCGATGAGTCCCATGTCACCATCCCCCAACTCCGCGCCATGTATAACGGCGACCAGGCCCGTAAATCGGTCCTCGTCGAGCACGGCTTCCGCCTCCCCTCCGCCCGTGACAACCGTCCCCTGAATTTCGACGAATTCATGAACACCGTCGGCCGCGTGATCTTCACTTCCGCCACCCCGGGCCCCTATGAGCGCCAAATCGCCCCGCCACCCATCCCCCAACTCATCCGCCCCACCGGCATCGTGGATCCACCCGTCCATGTCCGCCCACTGAAAAACCAGGTGGACGATGTCATGGAGGAAATCCGCGCCCATGCCGAACGCGGAGAGCGGGTCCTGGTCACCACCCTCACCAAACGCACCGCCGAGGATCTCGCGGACTACCTCAAGTCACTCGGCCTCAAGGCACGCTACCTGCATGCCGACATCGACGCCATCCAGCGCGTGGAAATCCTCCGGAGCCTCCGCAAGGCCGACTTCGACTGCCTGATCGGCATCAACCTCCTCCGCGAAGGACTCGACCTCCCCGAAGTCTCCCTCGTGGCCGTGCTCGACGCCGATAAGGAGGGATTCCTCCGCTCGGAGACCTCGCTCATCCAGACCGCCGGCCGCGCCGCCCGACACCTGGACGGCAAGGTCATCCTCTATGCCGACCAGATGACCGACTCCATGCGCCGCATGATCGATGTCACCCGTCAACGCCGGACCAAACAACTGGAGTACAACAAGCAACACCACATCACCCCGAAGGGTATCCAGAAGAGCATCCAGGAAAGCCTGGTCGCCGAAGTCAAGGGTCACGAGATCGAGGACCGCGTCGCCCGCGAAGGCGGCGCCGACTACGATGTCCACGCCACCTTGCGGGAAATGGAGACCGAGATGGTGGAGGCCGCTGACTCGCTGGAATTCGAACGCGCCGCCCTCCTCCGCGACCAGATCAAGGAACTCCGCCTGGCCTCCGGCATCAAGGGTGACGAACCCCCTGCCTCCACCACCCCCGGAAAAACCAGGAAAACGAAAAAGTTCCGGTATTAATCCAACCTCACAGTTTCCTGTACTCGCCAGCGCGGCAACGCTTCGCTAGGATGAACGACATGTCCATTCAAGCCAATCCCCAGGAACCCGACTTCACCCACCTGACACCCGACGCCGTCATCAATGCCGTCGAAGAGGCCCTGGGCCTGCGCTGCTCCAATCTCTGCCGCCCCCTCAATAGTTACATCAACCGCGTCTACGAGGTGGGCCTCGACGCCGGCGGCCCTCTCATCGCCAAGTTCTACCGACCCGGCCGATGGACCCGCGACGCCCTGCAGGATGAACTCGACTTCCTCCAGGAACTGCACGCCGCCGAAGTGCCCGTCGTCCCTCCCCTCCCCGCCCCGGACGGTTCCCTGCTCCATCAGTGGGGCGGCACCTGGTTTGCCGTCTTCCCCAAGAAGGGCGGCCGCCCGTTGGATGAACCCACCCCGGAGGACTGGCGCCAACTCGGCCGCCTCATCGCCCGCATGCACACCGTCGGCGCCACCCACCTCCCCCGCGCCCGCCTCCACCTGCACCCGCGGACATCCACCCTGGCCCACCTCGACTATATCCTCCGCTCCGGCACCCTCCCCGACCGCCTGAAGCGCTCCTACGAGGAAACCGTCCTGAACCTGATCAACCAGATCGCCCCGCTGTTCAACGACATCCCCACCCTCCGCCTGCACGCCGACTGCCACCGGGGCAACATCCTCTTCCGCCCCGGCGAGGGCTATCACCTGCTGGATTTCGACGACATGGCCGTCGGCCCCGCCGTCCAGGACCTGTGGCTGATGCTGCCGGACCGCCTCCCCAACGCCCGCCCGGAATTGGATCTGCTCCTCGACGGCTACGAAACCTTCATGGAATTCCCCTACCCTTCCCTCGCCCTGATCGAACCCCTGCGCGCCATGCGCTTCATCCACTTTACCGCCTGGTGTGCACGCCAGAAGGCCGACGGCGGGTTCGCCCGCCTTTCCCCGGACTGGGGCAGCCAGGAATTCTGGCGACAGGAAATCGCCGCCCTGGACCGGCAACTCCACGAAATCGCCACTCCCTCAACCCACACCGAATCGTCCGGATTGGATTGACAACCCCGTACGGCATGGTTTGATACGCGGCAATGGCAACACCAACAAGGCATACCCACCTTCCGTACCTGCTGGTCGCGGCGGCATTGATGGCCGTCGCGGCTGCCGTTTTCCCCTGGGACGGTGCCGTCGCCTCCGCCGTCCGCACCTTCTCCCATCGCGTGGGCGCCCGCTATTTTACCCAGGAAATCCTCGACTTCATCCGCCCCTTCGGCAAGGGCGAGGTCGCCCTGCTGATCGCACTGGCCGTAGGCGTGTGCGGCCGCCGCCAGCGCGCCGGACAGATGATCCTGGCCCTGCTCCTGGTCAGCATCCTCATCTGGCCGATCAAACTGACCGTCGGTCGCGAGCGCCCGAACCGCTCCAACACCGAGTCCTTTCCCAGTGGCGATACCGCCACCATCGCCGCGCTTTGCATTCCGTGGGCTGCCGCCTCCCCCTGGGGCGCCCTCCTTGGCGCCGCCGCCACCGGCAGCGTTGCCGCCGGCCGGATCTATGACGGAAAACACTTCCCCTCCGATGTCCTCACCGGCGCCGCCTGCGGCATTCTCGCCGGCGGAATCGCCATCGCCCTGCTCCGCCGCCGCCCCCTGCGCCTGCGCCGCCAATGGTTCCTGCTCGCCATCCCCGCCGTCCTCGCCGTTGACCTCATCAAACTCCCCTGGTCCAGGGCACTCCCCTATGCCCTCGACTACCTGTCCATCTGGGGCCCCCTCTTCCTCTTCCTTTGCTTCGCACGCCTGTGGCCTGCCTGGAATCGGCTCCAGCAGCACCGGCACCGCTCCCTGCGTCATCCAGCCATCCTGGCATCAATCGTGGCACTCCTCCTCTGGGTTTACTTTCCCCTGACCGTCTCCTCGACCCTCTGGGATCGCGATGAGCCGCGCTTCTCCCGCGCCACAGTGGAAATGGTGCAATCCGGCAACTATCTCTACCCCACCTTCAACGGCCAACTTCGTCCGGATAAACCCATCCTGATCTACTGGCTCATGTCCGGGCCCGTGCGCCTGTTCGGCCCCTCGGAGTTTTCCTGCCGCCTGGTCGCCCCCCTCGCCACGGCCGCCACCGGCCTGATGACCGCCTGGGCCGCCACACTGCTCGCCGGACCCGGCGCGGGCCTCCTGGCCTTCACATTCCTGGCCCTCTCACCCCTGATGACCGTCAGCGGAACCGCGGCCACCACCGATGCCCTGTTGCTCATGTGCATCACCGCCGCCATCTGCTCCTTCCTGCTCTCCTGGCGCCGTGGCTTCCATCCCGTACACGCCCTCCTCATGACCCTGGCACTCGCCGCCGCCCTGCTGACCAAAGGCCCGGTCGGCCTGGTCGTTCCGCTACTGGTCATTCCCGTCACCCTCCTTGTGCTGGGCCGCGGCGCCTTGCGTCCACTCCCCTATCTGGGCTGGCTGCTGGGCTCCGTGCTCGTCGCCTCCGCCCTGTTCCTGGCCTGGGGTATCCCCGCCAACCAAGCCACAAACGGCGAGTATCTCGCCAAAGGTATCGGCCATCACGTCGTCGCCCGCTCCCTGAACCCGCTGGAAAGCCATGGCGGCAAGTCTTTCCTGTTCTTCTTCTCCTACCTGCCGGTCATCGTGTTCGCCTTCTTCCCCTGGACCCTATACCTCCCGATGGCCTTCACGAAAACGCTTTCACCCGCCGAGGCTTCAACCACCATCCCGGCCCGCCGCCTCATTCTCTGCTGGGCGCTGCCGGTCATCCTCCTGATGAGTGCCGTGGCCACCAAGTTGCCGCATTACATCCTCCCCGCCTTCCCCGCCCTCGCCATCGCCGCCGCCATCGGCGTCCTGCGCTTCCGCCAGGCCGGCCCGCCACGTCGCCCCACCGGTCCCGCCGCCTTGACCGGCCTTATCCTGTTTGTCTTCGTGGGCACCGCCCTGGGTATGGCACTAACCGTGGCCCCGTGGTTCCTCCCCGTCTTCGGGCTCCGCGTCCCCGCCACCGGACTGGGACTCCTCTTCCTCGCCATCACCCTGGCCGGCGCCCATTACTTCCGCAAGGGCCGCCATAACGACACCGTGGCCGTCCTGATCACAGGCATGGTTTTAGTCCTGCTCTCCGCCGCCCTTTTCCTTCTTCCCGCCATCGAATCATTCAAACTCTCCCCCCGCCTGGCCGATTGTATTGAAACCCTGACCCCTCCCTCCGTTCCGGTGGCCACTTGCGGCTACGGCGAACCCAGCCTGAACTTCTACCTGAACCGGGGCCCCATCGAATCCCTGGACGACAGTCAACTGGCCCACTGGGCGGCCCGGCGCAACCCCGGTCTCCTGGTCATCACCCGCCCAAAACTCAAAAAATACCACCATCTCTTCGAGCGGAATCACCTGCACGAAGTGGAACGCCTGCGCGGATTCAACTATTCCCAGGGAAAATGGGTGACCGTCTTTCTGGTCACACGGGAGCAACGGCATGACTGAAAAGCCCATTGATGAAAAACAGGCGACCGTCCCCGAGGATCCATTTCTGGAGGAACAACCGCCCGTTGAACTGGAAATCGAGGCGGCAAAATCCGCTGGCGCCTCGGAACGCAAGTTCCTGATCATGGCGCTCGTGGTGGCCGCCTGTGTCGCCATCGTCCACTTCTTCGACCTCAAGCATTACGTGACCAATGTACAGGACTGGAAGGGCCAACTCGACCGCCTGGGTTATTTCGCATCGGCCGCATTCGGCTTGGCTTGCACAATCCTCATTGCCATGGGGGTCCCCCGCCTCCCGTTCTGCATGGTGGCTGGCATGCTCTTCGGGTTCTGGGAGGGATTCTTCATCGGACAGGCGTCCGCCCTTCTGGGTTCGTACGCCACTTTCGTCTTTGCGCGCTGGGGCGGACGCGAATGGGTGGTCCGCCGTATCGAAAACCGACGGCATCTGCGCGAACTCCTGCGCCACCCCTCCATCTTCACCGTCTTCCTCACCCGCCAACTCCCGATCGCCGGGGTCGTCCCCAACCTGATTCTGGGCGTCACCCCTGTCCGTCATCGCGTCTTTCTGTGGGGCTCGTTCCTGGGGTATCTGCCGAGTTCCGCCATGGTGGCCCTGATCGGCAGTAGTCTCGGCAAACAGTCGCTGGGCCAGGCCATGTGGCACGTAACCCTCGCCATGCTCAGCCTCGGCGCCTTCTCATCCATCGTCTGGTATTTGCGCAAGAAACTGACCGACGCCAGGAATCGCAAATAAGATTCCGCCGGTTGGCGCCCGCCAACCGGACTTGGAAGTATGGCGGCTTGACGCGCCAGTGCCCCTACTTCAGCCGCGACGTCAGGACCCCGCCCACCACCAGGAACACAAGGTTCGGCAGCCAGCCCGCCAACCATGGCCAGAGGATCTCGCGCTTCCCGAGAATCATCCCCGCATTGACGATAAAATAGAACCCGAACAGCGCCACCAGCCCGAAGGCCACGCTCCGCAACGCTGGACGCCGCACCCCGCCCGCCGTGGCCGGCAGACTCAGCAGGATCAGCACCATGCACGACCACGGCATCGCTATCCGCGAATAAATATCCACCTCGCGACGCGCCCGCGCCGGCCCGCTCAGGTTCGGCCGCGCCCGCAAAAACCGGATCATGTCCCACGACGACAGAAAGTCGGTCTTCTGGATCTCATTGAGCAGGTCGTCCGGCGTCTCCGTCAAGGACGGCATCTCCACCGGGGTCTCGGAGGGTGGCGACATCGGTCCCGCTGGCTCGCCAACCTCGTTATACGGCCGACTCTGCATCTCGTAGAACCACCAGGCCCCGTCCAGCCATTCCGCCCGTTTGGCCGTGATTTCCGTCATCAGGACCCCATTCTCGCGCTCCTGCATCACCTTCACCCCTTTGAACCGCTCCGGATCCCGCTGATCAAACCGATCCACCAGCCACTGCCGATGCGCCCCCCCGGCATGGTAAAGGTAGTTGTAGACGACACTGCTTGACGCATCCCCACCCTTCAGCACCCGGCTCCCGTAATCCGCCACCCAGCGCGTGGCCAGCGGCCCAAGCGTTTCCTGCGACACCGCCCCCAACAGACTCGCACAGAACCCCACCGTCATCAGCGGGGTCATCAGGCGCCGCACACTCACGCCACTCGCGCACATCGCCGTCAGTTCGTTATGCCGCGCAAACATCGTCAGCGTGTAAAGCGCCGCCAACAGCAGGGCAATGGGCAGGATCACCACAATGAAGGGCACAAACCCGTTCACCGCAAACAGGTAATAACCGTAGTAGATAAAGATGTCCCCGATGGGAACCTTGGCTTCCACAAAACTGGGAAACCGGTCGAACAGGTCAAGAACCACATAAAGCATGCAGAAGGAGCCCAGGATATACCCCAGTGGCGACAGGTACTCTTTCAACATGTAGCGGTCGATGATCTTCATATGCCGTCACGACTCCAGTAAAACCCAACCTTATAACCAACGACGTTCCAGATCAACCCTATGTTCATTTGTGTTCATTTGCCACTTGTCGAATCTTGATTCTCGCCACCGCACAGCCTCACAACCATTGCCAAACGGGTAATGCCGTTGAGGGGCTGGCGGCACAAGCAAGACCGGGGCTCCATAACCCGGTGATGCGCCCTTTATCACCTCCTTCGCGCAACTCCGTCATTGACAACCAGCCCCGCTTCGCGAAACTGTGGGACGACAAGGGACGTTTATGCACAAGGACACCGTCGAACTCGTTTGCAATGTGGGAGAACTGGTTTCGCTCTTCGAGAGCAAGTCCGGTGTCGAGGGCTTTCTTCAGAAAGTCGTCAACCTCGTCGCCTACCACATGAAGGCCGCCGTCTGCTCGGTATTCATGTTTGACGAAGATACCCAGGAACTCGTCCTCACCGCCAATCAGGGACTGAACCCCGACTTCATCGGCCACTTCCGCCTTAAACTCGGCGACGGCCTCGTGGGGCACACCCTCAAAACCCTCCGTCCTGTCCGTGAAGCCCGCGCCTACCAGAACCCCCAGTTCAAGCCAATCCATGGCATCGGCGAGGAAAACTACCAGGCCTTCCTGGCCGTGCCCATCACCCTCGGAAACCGCCGGGTCGGTGTCCTCGCCGTCCAGGACCCCCAACCGGACTACTTCGACGATAACGACGTCAAGGCGCTCCGCGCCATCGCCGCCCAACTCGCCGGCACCATCGAGGGCGCCCGCCTGCTCATGGGCATCGAGAAGCCCGGCGACGCTCGCCCCCGGAAAACGGCGGAACCCGACCGCCCGGACCTCGGTTGCCGCCGATTCATCCGCGGCATCTCCGCCTCCGAAGGCATCGCCATGGGCCGGGCTCTGGATATCACCGCTGCCGCCCAGGACTGGCTCGCGACCGCCGTCACCCCTAACTCCCTCACCGAGGACGATTTCCTCAGGGCCCTGAAAAAAACCGAGGAACAACTGGCCGATATCCAGCGCCAGATCGGCGAACATATGTCCGATGTGGCTACCCTGATCTTCGACGCCCATGTCCTGATCCTGAAGGATGACGGCTTCTCCGGCGATATGCTGGGCCGGATCCAGCAGGGACAGTCCCCCGACCAGGCCGTCCGCGAGGTGGTCCGGAAATATGTCGAACTCTTCTCCAAAAGCTCGCACCCCGCCATGCGGGAAAAAGTGCACGATGTCCAGGACCTCGGCCTTCGCCTGCTTTCCAACCTCCTGGCGACGCCGGACGATACCGTCGACTATACCGGCCGCGTGGTCCTGGCGAGCGAAATGCGCCCCTCCGACCTGTTGCGACTCTCCGCACAGAAAGCCGAGGGCCTGATCCTCGTCGGCGGCGGAGCCACCGCGCACATCTCCGTACTGGCGCGGTCCCTGCATATCCCCCTCGTCGTGGTCTACGAACCCATCGTCCTGCGCCCGCATGATCAGGGCGATACCATCCTCATCCTGGACGCCGAACAGGGAAGCATCCTGGTGGATCCGGCCCCCGATGTCATTGAACGTTACCGGACCCTGATCGATGTCGACCGCCGCAACCTGAGCACCGCCGTCAATGTGCTCCCGCAAACGCTGACGCACGACGGTGTCCACGTCCAGTTGATGGCTAACATCAACCTGCTCAGCGAAGTGGCCGTGGCCCAGCGCTTCAAGGCGGAGGGCATCGGCCTCTATCGCAGCGAGTTCCCCTTCATCGTCCGGAATTACGTCCCCTCGGAGGAGGAACAGTTCCGGATCTATTCACGCCTTCTGGACTCCATGCCCGACACCGAGGTCATTCTCCGGACATTGGATGTGGGCGGCGACAAAATCCTCTCCTATTACCCCACCTCGGGCGAAGCCAACCCCTTCCTCGGCCTCCGGGCCATCCGGTTCTCCCTGCGTAACAAGGACATCTTCAGCCAGCAGTTGCGCGCCATGCTCCGGGCCGGCGCCAACCGGTCCCTGAGTATTATGTTCCCCCTGGTCTCCTCCCTGGATGATTTCCGACAGGCACGCCAGGTCGTCGAGTCCTGCGCCCAGGCCCTGCGCTCCGAAGGCGTGGAGCACAACCCCTGGCCCCATCTGGGCGTCATGATCGAAATCCCCTCGGCCGTCGAACTGGCTGCGGACCTGGCCCGCGAAGCGGACTTCATGTGTATCGGCACCAATGACCTGATCCAGTACACCCTCGCTGTGGACCGCACGAACGAGAAGATCGCCGACTACTACGTGCCGCACCATCCCGCCGTGCTCCGCGCCATCAATCGCGTGGCCATCGCCGCTATCGCCGCCGGAAAACCACTGTCGGTCTGCGGCGACATGGCGGGCGACGAAACCCTCGTCCCCTTCCTGATCGGCGTCGGCATCCGGAAGTTGAGCATGGAAGCGCGCCGGATCCCCAAGATCCAACAGATCATTTCGTCGTTAACCGCCGAAGCCTCGCACCGGCTCTCCGAGGATCTCCTCAAGTTCGGCAGCGTGAAGGATGTGGAAGTCCGCCTCGGCCTGCGCTCCTGAGCCCCCTTGGCGGATGGAACTCCCGCGACGCCATGCGTACGATAAACACTCCTGTCAGCGCCGATACACCGGCAGCGATTCGACAGGCATCTCGGCCAGGGGTTTCAATAGCGCGTCCCGCGCCGAAACCAACGGGTCCACCACCGGCCAGGGAATGTTCAGCGCCGGATCATTCCAGAAAATGCCGCGCTCCTCGGACGGCGTGTAAACATTACTGCACTTGTAGCAAAAATCCGCCGTCTCACTCAACACACTGAACCCGTGGGCAAACCCGGCGGGAATGAACATCTGGTAGTGGTTGTGCTCCGACAGATAGGCCGTCACGATGCGCCCAAAGGTCGGCGACCCCCGTCGGACATCCACCGCCACATCAAAGATCTCACCCCTGATCACCCATACCAACTTGTCCTGCGGCTTGCCCAACTGATAGTGCAACCCGCGCACCGTCCCGCGCACCGACCGCGACCAATTGTCCTGCACAAAGTCCACCGTAATCCCAAGCGCCTCGTAACGCGAACGGCAATACGTCTCCTGGAAAAAACCGCGGGAGTCCCCGAACACATCGGGCGTCAACACCTTGACCTCCGGCACCGCCTGGGGATGACAACACAAGGCCATGATCACCCCTCCTCCGCGCGCCGTAACAAATACTGCCCGTAATCGTTCTTGGCCATCGCCATCCCCAATGCCTTGAGTTGGTCGCGTGAAATGAATCCCTCTTCGAAGGCGATTTCCTCAACGCAGGCGATCCGGAATCCCTGGCGTGCCTGGATCGTCTGGACAAAACTGGACGCCTGGAACATGGCGTCATGGGTCCCGGTATCCAGCCACGCAAACCCCCGTCCCAGGCAGTGCACCCGCAATTCACCCCGTTTCAGGTAGGCCAGGTTCACATCGGTGATTTCCAGTTCCCCGCGCGGCGATGGCTTGAGCGCCGCCGCCACCTCCACCACCCGGTTGTCATAGAAATACAACCCCGGCACCGCATATTTGGATTTCGGCCGCTCCGGCTTCTCCTCGAGCGACAACGCCCGCCCCTGCTCGTCGAATTCAATCACCCCGTAGCGCTCGGGATCGGTGACCGGATAGGCGAAGATCAACGCCCCCTGCTTCAATGCACTGGCCTCCCGGAGCACCGCCGTGAAACGCATCCCGTGGAAAATATTGTCCCCCAGCACCAGCGCCACGGAATCCTTGCCAATGAAATCACGTCCTATGATGAACGCCTGGGCCAACCCCTCCGGGCGCGGCTGCTCGGCATACTGCAACCTCAACCCCAGTTGCGACCCATCGCCGAACAGTTCCCGGAACATCGGCAGATCATGCGGAGTACTGATGATCAGGATTTCCCTGATCCCCGCCAGCATGAGGACCGACAACGGGTAATACACCATCGGCTTGTCATAGACCGGCAATAACTGTTTGCTGACCGTGCGCGTCAATGGATACAAACGCGTCCCCGAACCCCCTGCCAGAATAATACCCTTCATTTCAGCCCTCCTGAGTAACAAGGGGATATTGTCCGAAAAGCCGCCCTCGTGTCGAGCGACTAGTTTGCCGCCAAAACTGCGGGAGATATCCCCAAAAGACAACGAACGACGATAAAGACCACAAACCACCTGACAAGGGGGATGGCCTACCCTAAATGAATGTGCGAAACGTTCTGGACACTACCTCCAAAAACTAATCGCGGAACGAAATACCAGTGGTTTTTTCGACAAGGGAAATATCTGCAAAACGCCTGCCTGTTGACCATCCGCGATTTGGAGGCGGCGAAAGCGCCAGCGCAATGAGTTCACGCTTAAATTCAGCGACGTTCACGTCCTCGCGAAAACAGGGTGATTTTCGACGGAATCAAATGTTGAGCCGTGACCCTATCGCGGCCTTCTTCCCCTGCTGCCGCAATGGCAGCAAATGATATCAGGAGAAATGAGGGGAAGTACTCGTAGTGCCACGGAATGGGGGCTGTCAGCGCCACAGCCATTCCTGCAAATCCAAGAAAGAGCAAGATGTCTGTTTCGGTCTGCAATCGTCTCCATGCAAGAACAAGGGGGCCGGCGATTGCCAAAATGGTCGAGGCTTGTAGCAACCATTCGAGATGCGTTTCCCTGAGCATGAAAGTTAAGCCTATTGTTTTGGCGCTAAAACTGCCGTATCCCCTTGTGAAGTCCCATTTGCCCAGCCATGAATAATGCCGTACCGGGGCCACAATAAAATCATAGGGATCAAGCATCAGGAATGGCCCGCAGATCAACAGATAAGTGCAAATGGTAACAATCGTAAATGTTGCGGCAGTTCGCATACTGCACGTTGTCCTCAGCCAATAGATGGCCATGAGCGGAGCATACACCACGGCTGTCTGCCTACTGGCGAGAACGATCCCGAGGAAAACGGCTGACAAAAAAGGTCGCTTTAGCAGTATTGAACCAGCCAGCAGGGACACCCAGAACCATTGTGGCGGTGTATGCGCAATGCCGGCGAAAGAAATGTGTTCACTCGAGAACAGGAATAAACTCAGTCCCGCCATGGCCGCCAACAGCATCGCCTGATTTTTCGAGGACGGTGTTTTCAATGATCGAATGATAAATACTCCAAAGATCGATGCAATGCCAACGACACAACTGATGTGAATCCATCGCAAGTCAATCCCCAAACCATAGGGAATCATGTAGGGCATCCATAATCCCGGCCAGAAGGTCAGGGGTAATTTCCAGGGCATCAGATACATCTTGTCGTAAGGATTCGCGCAGGAAGCCAGCGTGCCGCAAGCGCTACTGATCAAGGGCAGCATATCGGCAATGTTGGCTTTGATCGGGGTCCTTGCAATATGTGCCCACCGGAGAAGGCACCCAACTGTTGTCATTACCAGGACGATGATACAGGATGTTATCACCCTCGCGGACCCGTTGACCCTGAATAGCGGAGAAAGCAGGATCTTTGTCCATGTATCAATACGATTGAAAAACCTGTTTCGTGCAGGCTTCCAGACAACGAGCAAGAGCGAGACCATCAAGTAGATGATCGCCAGCGCAGCAAATCCGTGAGTTCTGACATGAAAGCATCCCGCGATGCGGAATCGAGCATCCATGAGTATATATAACAGGCCTAACAGAAGTAATATGCACACCCATCTACCTGATGTCACATCACTCGGATCAGTGGTTTTTTTATCAAACTTCATGAATGACCGTCACCTCGCAGGGCGGTGCCTTTGATTTCCGCCTTGGCACCACGGGGCAGAACCGTCAACAAAGCGTAAGAGGCCTGTCTCAACATCCTAACTTCTCCATTTTCACCAGCATTGATTGAATCGCCGTCACTTTCCTTGCCCGCTGTTCCGTCCGCTTCGCGCTGATGGACACTGCCGCATGGTCCATTACGCCCGTCGGCTGGTCACTTCACGCCCACCCG
Source organism: Kiritimatiellia bacterium (assembly GCA_044344495.1). Taxonomy (GTDB): domain Bacteria; phylum Verrucomicrobiota; class Kiritimatiellia; order CAIKKV01; family CAITUY01; genus CAZDUS01. The sequence goes on from JBIJCW010000001.1 coordinate 34,079, forward strand.
GAACCAGTTTCCTGATCCTCTCCCGAAACGCTGCCCGCCGCCAGCACCTTCACATCCACCGGATCCTCCGGCCTCAACCCGCCCACCTCGCATAACACCCGCCGGGCGCCCGCCCCGTCATACCGTTCATGGAACGCCGCATCCCCCGGATCCGCCATCCCTCGCTCGTCCAACGCCCGGAACGCCAAAGCCGCCCGGAATGCCCGGGAAATCGCACCAAACGGCAGATCATGCCTCGCTGCCAACAACATCGCCCCCACCAACCGGTCGTCCCGGTGTAACTTACGCTGCAGATCGCGACCCACCCGGAACACCGTGTCACCCAGCGCCCGGTTCCGGAACCGCCCCAACAAATCGTCGATGTGAGCCTCCAGTTCCGCCATCGGCAGATCGCCACCATACTCAGCATGGAGCGCCACCGCCGCCTGCTCCATCGCCGCCCTCACCGCCGCCGCCACCCCTTCATCCTCCAGCACTTCCCAAAGCGCTGCCCGCTCCGGATGCGCCGCAAACCCGAAATACGCCGCCGCCGCATGCCCCAGGTTGTGAATGAACAACTTCCGGTCCACATACGCCCGGATATTCGCCACCGCCTTGATCCCCTTCACCGCCGGCACCCCGTTCCGGAACCCCTTCGCATCCAGGATCAGCGTGTTGTACGCCTCCCCGAAGACCCACAGCGGATCCCGCGCGAGGTCCTCCTGCTTCATGATCGGCACCATCTTGCCAATGCTGGACTCCACAAACCCCACCCGCTCCTCCAACGGATATCCCTCCGGCAACCGCCGCGCCAACTCCGCGCGCGCGAACTCCGCCACGTTGCGGATGTTCTCGGCAAAAATGATGTCCAGCGGCCGCGTATTCCCCGCCGCCTCCCGCGCCGTCAATCCCGCCGCCAGCACCGGTAGCACATGCGGCAACGCCCCTTTGCCAACCGACGTGCACACCAACGTGGCCTGCTCGAGCTCCCGCACCACCGCCGCCACCTCCCGCCCATTGACCGCACGCACCGGCGCCACCGTCAAAATCTCATCCTCCCGACCGGTCTGCTTGACCACCACCCGGTACTTCCCCTCCCGGTTCAACCCCTCCACCAGCGCCGCCGCCACATCCACAAACACCACCTCATAGCCGCCCCGCGAAAACACCTGCCCAATGAATGACCGCCCGATGTTTCCCGCCCCGAATTGCACCAGTTTTGACTTCTCACCCGCCTGCATACCACCCATCCTTGTCCGCTTGGTTTCGTTAGCGCCAGCCAAAGTGCCTTGATTGAATAAAACTGTCAACCCGTGTGTGAACCTTCCAAGGGCACCGAGCGCATGTCACTTCCGCAGGGGTTTTGTTGAATGGTCCAAAACGAGACGAGGATTGCAGATTTACCACGGAGACACAGAGGCACCGAGCCTACTTCGCCAAGGCTACGAAGGCCGGGAAAGAAAATACAAATGTGGCGTTTATTTCGTTCACGCTGGTACACGTGACCAAAATAAACGCCACGGTTTCTTGAAGGAATACGTTGAGGGGGATGAGTTGTCGATTCTTCCTCGTCTTTCTCATGGTATGGCTCTAAGAAACCGTCGCGGGATTTTTGGCTCGGGTACTCCCGAACGAAAATGCCGCGACATTTTCTTCTGGGTTCTTCTCTTCTCTGTGCCTCTGTGCCTCTGTGGTAAATCTTTCCCGATCTGCAGTGGGCTTGTGAATGTGCCCTACGGAACTGACATGCACCCGCCCCAAGGGCGCACGACAAAATTCTTCTATGAATTTGAACCCTACTACGGATAGGACGGGAAAGAGAAGAATTTGAACAGAAGTCGCGAAGCTCGCGAAGGGCACAGGCGGCGTTTACGCCGCCTGTGGCGGGTTCAGGTTAAAAATCAACATCGTCCATTAGTATAAGGAACCAGCATGTTATTCCGCGAAGCGTAACCATACCCCCCCCCTTCGCGGGCTTTGCGACTTCTGTTCAAATTCTCTTCTTTTCCTGATGAAAATATATGTGTCTGTATATGCCCGCCGGCATGAAATATTGGGGTTTTGACAAACTTTCAGAATATTGTCATGCGCCCGTCACTGGCCAATAGCGTTGACTCCGGCCTGTGTTCGGGTATCCTTTTCCGCCATGAACATTCTTGTTGTGGGCGGAGGGGGCCGTGAACATACCCTCGTGTGGAAACTGGTGAATGACAGTCGACGGCCGAAGGTGTTTTGCGCGCCCGGCAATGCCGGCACGGCGGAACTCGCCACGAATCTGGATATCGGCGCCGAGGATATTCCGGCGCTCCTGGACTGGGCACGGGCGCACCGGCCCGACCTGACGGTGGTGGGCCCCGAAGCCCCCTTGTGCGCGGGATTGGTGGATCTCCTGGAAAAGGAGGGATTGAAGGCCTTTGGTCCCTCACGGGCCGCAGCCCAGATCGAGGGCAGCAAGGTATTCGCCAAGGACATCATGGTGGCCGCCGGGGTGCCGACGGCGAAGGCGAGCTTCTTTACCGATGCGGCGCAGGCGCTGGACTTCGTGCGTTCCATCGGCGCGCCGCTGGTGATCAAGGCCGAGGGGTTGGCGGCGGGCAAAGGGGTGACGGTCTGCACAACCCTGGAGGAGGCTGAACGTGCGGTACGGGAATCCCTTGTGGATGGCGCCTTCGGCGAGGCTGGCCAGCGCATCCTCGTGGAAGAATTCCTGGAGGGCGAGGAGGCATCCATCCTGGCGCTGACCGACGGGAAGCGGGTGGTGTTGCTGGCCACGGCCCAGGACCACAAACGGGTCTTTGATAACGATCAGGGGCCCAATACAGGCGGCATGGGCGCCTATTCGCCGGCACCGGTGGTTACGGCGGAGATGTTCCCCGCCATCGAGCGCGACGTGTTCGGACCGACGTTGGCGGAGCTTGAACTGCGTGGCATCCACTACAAGGGAGTGCTGTATGCGGGACTGATGATGACCAAGAAGGGGCCCAAGGTTCTGGAGTTCAACTGCCGCTTTGGCGATCCCGAGACGCAGGTGATTATTCCGCGCCTTGCCGGCGACCTGATTCCCGCGCTGGAGGCGTGCATCGACGGGACCCTGCGTCCGGATCTGGTGACCTGGCGTCCGGAAGCCTGCGTGTGTGTGGTGATGGCGGCGGGTGGATACCCGGGGACCTACCGGAAGGGCGATGAAATCCGGGGGCTCAAGGAGGCGGCGAAGGTCAAGCAGGCGGTGGTATTCCATGCGGGGACGGCGTTGAGCAACGGGCGCGTGGTGACGGCCGGCGGGCGGGTGCTGGGGGTGACGGCGCTGGGCAGTGGATTGAAGGAAGCGGTGGACAACGCCTATGAGGCGGTGACCCGGATCGATTTTGACGGGGCCATCTACCGCACGGACATCGCGGCGAAGGCGTTTGGGAGGAAACAGTAAGGGGATTAACCCTCTTGCTTTGTGTCCGTCGTGAACTTCGTGGTTAAGTCTTGTTTGTTCGAGTGGCGGAAAGCGAAGGAGAGAAAGGGACTCATGAGTACAGCAGAAGTGGCGTTGGTGATGGGGAGTGATTCGGATTGGCCGCTCTTGGAGGACGCCGTTGGTGTTCTGGCCAAGTTTGAGGTGGAGAGTGAAGTGCGCGTCATGTCGGCGCACCGGACGCCGGATCTGGCGGCGACGTTTGCCAAGCAGGCGGCGGGGCGCGGGCTCAAGGTGATCATTGCCGCGGCGGGCGGGGCGGCGCATCTGGCGGGCGTCATTGCGGCGCATACGACGTTGCCGGTCATTGGGATTCCGGTGCCGAGCAATCTCATGGGCGGCATGGATTCGTTGTTGTCCACGGTACAGATGCCGGCGGGGATTCCCGTGGCGACGGTGGCGGTGGGCAAGAGTGGGGCCACGAATGCGGCGCTATTGGCCATCCAGATTCTGGCGCTGGGGAACCCGGCGCTGACGCGCAAGTTGGTTCTACACAAGAAGACACTTGGCGACAAGGTGAAGACCGGTAACGCGCGGATCCAGATTGAAGCGGCGAAGAAGAAAGCGTGAGGGTCAGGGGGGCTACGGATTAATAATGGGGGCAGGGTGGAATCCAGAATCCAGAATCCAGAATCCAGAATGGAGAGCGAAGCGTTCCGGGCCGCTGGGCGTGTGAAGCGGGCGGGGGGGCTCGCTCTCGCGCTGTCCCTGCTGGTGGTTGCGCCGTATGCCGGGGCGGCCTTGAGTGTCGGGGAGATGATGCAGTTTCTGGAGGATCGCGGTCTGCCGGGCGCGTCGACCCTGGCGGCGGAAGGGGCGATTACGGGGTTGATCCGGTCGATCGATTCGGAAGCCAGGATCTGCACTCCGGAGGAAGCGGCGTCCATCCGTGCCCAGTGGACGGGGGTGGACCAGAGCGGGGGTACCAACGGAGGGGGGGCCGGTTCGGTGGACACGTTTGAAGCCTGGCCTGAAGGGCTGGCCTATTTAAAAATCAGGGGGCTTTACCGCGGTGGCGGCGTGGAGATCATGGGGCACTTGCGGACATTGTCGGAGGGGTCGGGGGTGATCATGGACCTCCGGGGGACGGATGGGGCCGACTTGGATGCCGTGGTGGCATTGGCGAGTCCGTTCTATTGTGCCGGGGATGTGCTTTTCCGTGTGGAGAACCGGGCGGGGGTGCCGCTGGAAACCCATGTGGCGGGCGAGGTGGCTTCGTTGAAGACGCCGTTGATGGTGCTGATTGATCATGACACGCGCTGTGCGGCGGAAACCCTGGTGGCGTTATGGAATGGCAAGCCGGGCGTCATGTTGATTGGCGAGTCCACGCGGGGGGATACCGGGGTGCGTGACCTGCTGCCCTTGCCGGACGGGCGCTTCCTGTATATGGCCACGAAAAAGCTGGTCCCGGTGGCGACGGCGTATGGGGCGAAAGGGGTGCGGCCTGATGTGGTGGTGGATGCGAGGGTTGGAGGCGTGACGCCACTGGTGCCTGTGCCCGGCCACGGCCGCCCGCTCAGTGCGAAGTCGGTGGAAGACCGGGACTTGATGATGCGGGTGGATTCCGATCCGGCCCTGAGGCGGGGAACGGACATCCTGCTGGCGTTACGGGCGATGAACGACCATGGCAGGCATTGATCCCATCATCATTTCCGTGGATGCCAGGCGGCCCGACCCCGCGGCGATCCGGCGTGCCGTTAAGGTGTTGCGTGCCGGGGGGCTTGTGATTGTTCCCACGGAGACGGTGTACGGGCTGGCTGCGGATCCAGGAGTGGAGGGGGCGGAGGATCGCATTTATGAGGCCAAAGGGCGGGATCGGGGAAAACCCATTCCCCTGCTGGCGACCAGTCTGGAGGCGGTGGTGCGGTGGGGCGGGATCTTTTCGCGTCATGCGCGGCGGCTGGCGCGGCGGTACTGGCCGGGGCCCCTGACCCTGGTGCTGCCCTGTGGTGATCGGACGGAGGGATTCAGGGTGCCGGACCATGCCGTGACGCAGGCGTTGCTCAAGGCGGCGGGGGGTGTGTTGCGGGTGACCAGCGCCAATGTGAGCGGGGATCCGGCGGCGAAGAATGCGCAGGAGGCGCTGGCGGCTTTGGGCGACCGGGTGGGATTGGTGTTGGACGCGGGGCCGGCGGCGATGGGCCGGGAGAGTACGGTGGTGGATGCCGTCGGCGAGGTTGTGCGTGTCCTGCGAGAGGGTGCGCTTCCGGCGGATCGGATTCTGGCCAAGCCCCTGGCCCTGTTTGTCTGTACGGGCAATATCTGCCGGAGTCCGATGGCGGAGCATCTCCTGCGCCGGTGGCTGGGGCCGGACAGTCCCTGGGAGGTGGGATCCGCCGGAGTGTCGACTGTGGATGGGTTGGCGGCCAGTGAGGAGGCGGTGGTGGCGATGGAGGATGCGGGGCTGGATGCGTCGGGGCACAGGAGCCGGCGCCTGACCCTGGCGCTGGTTGACGCCGCCGACCTGGTTGTGGTAATGACCGACGCGCACCGCCGCATCGTCCTCGGCCAGTTTCCTGGAGCCCGCCACAAGGTGGTTCTGTTGAATGCGTTCAACAGTGTCCGGCGGAACGAGGATGTGGAGGATCCCATCGGGATGTCGATTGATGTCTACCGGCAGACGCGGGATGAGATGAATGCGGCCATGCCGGATCTGGTGTTGCATTTGCATGAATTGCTTCAATAACACGCAAGGAAGAACATGATGAAAATAGCGATTGGCGCGGACCATGGCGGTTTTGAGTTGAAAGCCTACTTGACCGGATGGCTCCGGGAGCGCGGGATCACGGTAGAGGATGTGGGTTGTTACAGCAACGAGGCGGCGGACTATCCCGACTATGCCCGACTGGTGGCGGTGATGGTGTCCGAAGGGTTGGTGGACCAGGGTATCCTGATCTGCCGGACGGGGCTGGGGATGAGCATGGCGGCCAACAAGTTCCCGCGGGTGCGCGCGGCGTTGTGTCTGACGCCGGACATGGGGCGGGTGGCCCGGGTTCATAACAACGCCAATGTGTTGGTGCTTGGGAGCGATAACAGCACCCACGACAAGGTCGAGGGCATTGTCAAGGCGTGGTGCGATGCCCGGTTTGAGGGTGAAGAGCGGCACCAGCGGCGCGTGGACAAGATTGGCGCCATGGGGGGGGCGGCGGTGGAGATGGCGTCGGTCGGCCTGACGGATCCTGAGATTTATGAGGCGCTCAAGGGCGAGGAGGATCGCGAACAGAAGACGCTGGATCTGATCGCCTCCGAGAACTACGCCAGCCGGGCGGTACGCGAGGCGCAGGGCTCGCTGATGACCAACAAGTATGCGGAAGGTTATCCGGGCAAGCGGTACTACAACGGGTGCGAGTTTGTCGATGTGGCCGAGCGTCTGGCGATTGAGCGGGCCAAGGCCCTGTTCGGGGCCGAGCATGCGAATGTCCAGCCGCATTGCGGGAGTTCGGCCAACATGGCGGTTTACTTTGCGGTGTTGCAGCCGGGCGACACGATTCTGGCCATGAGTCTGGCGCATGGCGGGCACCTGACGCACGGGCACAAGGTCAACTTTTCAGGGCGTCTTTTCAACATCGTCTCCTACGGGGTCAACAAGACGACGGAGGTGATTGATTACGACGAGGTGGCGGGGCTGGCGAAACAGCACAAGCCAAAGTTGATTGTTGCCGGCGCCAGTGCCTATCCGCGGGTGCTCGAGTTTGCGCGGTTGCGCCAGATTGCCGACAGTGTCGGCGCCCTGTTGATGGTGGATATGGCCCACATTGCCGGCCTGATTGCCGCCGGGGTGCATCCCAACCCTGTTCCCTACAGCGACTTTGTGACGACCACCACGCACAAGACGTTGCGCGGCCCGCGCAGCGGCATGATCCTGTGCCGGGCGGCCCACGCCCAGGAAATCGACAAAACGGTATTCCCGGGGTTGCAGGGCGGCCCGCTGATGCATACGATTGCCGCCAAGGCCGTGTGTTTCAAGGAAGCCGCGTCGCCGGACTTCAAGGCCTACCAGCGGCAGGTGGTGGCCAATGCAAGGCTTCTGGCGGAGTATCTTTCCAAGCACGGGATGCGGATGGTGTCGGGCGGCACGGACAACCACCTGATGCTGGTGGATCTGACGGGTATTGGCAGTACCGGCAAGGATGCGGCGGTGGCCTTGGAGAAGGCGGGAATCGTGGTCAACAAGAACGCGATCCCGTTTGATACCAAGCCGCCGGCGGTGACCTCCGGCATTCGCATCGGGACCCCGGCGTTGACCACGCGGGGTCTCAAGGATGCCGAGATGACGCTGTTGGGGCAGTGGATTGTGGACGCGGTCAAGCATCAGGGGGATGAGAAACGGCTGGAGAAGATCCGGGGCGAGGTCCAGGCGCTGGCCCTGCGTTTCCCGATACCGTGATGGCGAGGCGAGGCGGAGGAAGGTGGCGATGATTCTTCGTGATCTAACCAAAGGCGAGATGGCAGTGGTGGAGCAGTTGGGCCACCCGCATCAGGTAACCCGCGGTGAATGGATCGTGAGGGAGGGTGATGTGGGCCAGTCCTTCTTCCTGGTGATCAGCGGGCGCGTGGAAGTGCGTAAGAGCCTTGGCGCGGACAAGTACAAGAAACTGGTTGAGTTGGGGCCCCTGGATATTTTCGGCGAGGTGTGTTTCCTCGGGGTGGAGACCCGGTCGGCGGGGGTGATGGCGCTGGATCCGACATTGGTGATGGAATTCGGGCGGGCGGAGTTTGAGAAGTTGATTGAGGTGCATCCGGCGATCGGGTTGAAACTCTACCGGGGGATCGCGTGCGAGTTGGCCCAACGCCTGGCCCGGGTGGACAGCGAACTCAAGGATGCGCTGGTGTGGGCGCTGGGGGACACGCGGACCTCGATGGATCCCGGGGTCATTTCGGCGCGCAAACTGAACTTGGCACCGTTGCCCGCCAGCGGAGGCAATGCCAGGATCGTCTTCGAGTAAAGATGAACCCGCGCGACATCCCCTTCGTTCACCGGCGTCTGAAGGCGCATTTCGAATCCACGCTGAGTCCGGTGGCGGCCTTCATGGTGGCGCGCACGAATGATCCCTACCGTGTCCTGGTGGCCACGATCCTCAGTTCGCGGACCAAGGACCAGACGACGGAGGTTGTGTCGCGGCGTCTGTTTGAGGTGGCACCGACGGCGGCGGCGCTTCGTGGCATACCCGTTGCCCGCCTGGAAGTCCTGTTACGCCCCGTCGGTTTTTTCCGGACCAAGGCGCGCCTGCTGAAGCAACTTCCGGATGTCCTGGATGAACGCTTCGGCGGTCGCATTCCGGAGACGGTGGAGGAACTGGTGTGTCTGCCGGGGGTGGGGCGCAAGACGGCCAACCTGGTGGTGTCGGAGGCGTTTGACCGGCCGGGCATTTGTGTGGATGTGCATGTGCACCGGATCTGCAACCGGCTGGGATTGATCAAGACCGGGACGCCCGAAGCGACGGAAATGACGTTGCGGCGCCTGTTGCCTCTCCGCTACTGGAAGACGTGGAACCGTTACCTGGTGGCGTTCGGGCAAACCTTGTGTACGCCGCGGAATCCCAAGTGCGCGGGTTGCCCGGTGCAGACGCGGTGCGATACGGGTTTGGGGATGGTTCGGTAAACAATCGGTGATTCATGGAGGGGCGGTTATGATGAAGACCATTGGCGGCAAGTTGGCGATGTTGGCGGCGGTGTCGGGTCTGGCGATGTGTTTTGCCTGCGCGAAGCAGGAGCCGGTGAGTCATTTCGTCATTCTGCCGCGGAGCGGGCAGGCTGAAATCGCCGCGGCGGATATTGAAAAACTGCGGGTAACGCTGGATGCGGTTGGCGAGCATTACAAGATGACGAAGAAGCAGGCCGGGCAAGTGGGCATCATCCGTTACTACGCCCCCAACGACGACTACGAGATCGGGTTTTACGCCAAGCGCGAGGCATCCTGCCTGAAGGTGTATGCGATTCCGATGACGCCGTCGGTTACGGGGTCGAAGAACTTTTTGGCCTTCCGGCAGAACCTGGCGAATGTACTGTCGGGGGCGTTTCCTGGCCGGGTCTCCGTGGTGAAGTAGTCAGGGTTGGCGGGGCCAGTCTGCGAACACGTAGAGGATCATCTTGCGTTCCAGGAGGGGTGCGACGAAACGCCGCAAGACGCCATAGGGAAGCCCCGGCGTGGTAAAGACGAACACGACGGCGGGAGCCTCGTGCTTGAGCAGGAGGGCGGGTAGCACGTCCGGACCCGGGGCGGCATGGCGGGTTTCCTTGTAGGTGGACGGGCTGCCGTCGTCACTCCATTCTTCCTCGACATGGACCAGTTCCCCGGTGACGCCCGTCCCGGAGTCCGTCAGGTAAAGTTCCCAGGGTTGCGTGGGGCGTTTGGCGCGATCACGATGTTTTTCATCCGGCAGGAACGTCTTGTAGTAGGGGTGGCCGGAAGGCGGCGGTTCAACGCGGAGGAGGGCGCGACTTTCCAATGACGAGACAAACAGGGCCAGGCGGCGGATGGTGGCGAGGGGAAGGAGGTCATCGGGTTCAATGGTGGCGTAGAGGTCATTGCCGGCGGCGGCCAGGCGTGTCAGGGAGGAGGCGAGCGGATCCAGGCCGGTGCCCTGTTCAACCGAGGAGCCCATGGAGATTGTCCATGGCATGGCGGTTTCGGGCAGGGGCATGTTGGTGGATGAGCCGAGGCGCAGGGTGAGGTCGGTGACGCGACGGTGTCCATCCTTGTGTCTGGGTTCGAGGGTTACGGTGGTGAAGGTGGTGGCAGGGAGACGGAGATCGGGATTCGGGACGAGGAAGGTGTAGACTTCGCTTTGCGCGACACGGCGCGGCACATCCAGGACGGTGAATCTTTCGTTGTAGAGGGAGGCGATGCAGTTGGGGGTGTAGACGTCGGCGGCATAGACGCGGCCGGTTCCGGCGGCGGGGTCCCATTCGGACCCGGTGAAGAGGAAGCCCTCGTCGGGAATGGTTTTCCCGGTGCGGGTGTCGATGATGAGTTGGGCGACTGACACTGTGCGGGTGATGTTGGAAGAGCCGATGAGGTCGTCGTAGGTGAAGGTCATGGTGACGGGTTCCCCCCTTGGCCAGAACCGCATGGCGTCGGGGCTGACGGTTTTTCCGGGCGGCAGGCCGATGAATTCCAAGGCGGCATGGATATCGCTGGGGGCGGCGAAGGATATCGCCAGTGCTTCATAGTCCTTGCCGCTGGTGGTGGCGATCAAAGGGAATTCCACGGGATCGCCGGGGTTAAGGCGGATGGTTTCGGCGGAGATCTGGACGGTGCGGGCGGTGCGATCGGCGATCAGGCCGGGGCGGAGCATTTTGGATGGATCGTGGCCAAAGGCGGCGCGGTATTGGGTGTCCTGCGTGGCGGCGCGGGTTCTGTTTTGGGAGTGGGCGGTGTCCTTGGCAGGAGCGACTGCGTTGGTTGCGCCAGCGGAGGCCAGTGTGGTGGACAGGGTGGCGAGGAGCAGGGATAGGAATAGCTTCATGGGCGGGTTTCCGGGCGATGGGGTTGAAAGACGGTAACGGGCCGACCTGGAGATTGGGCCAGGCGGCGGAAGAGGTTATACAGTGTTTCCTGACTGCGCAGGGGTGTCTCGCCGGGTTTGGCGGTGCTGCGGACATAACGTCCGTCCGGTTGCAGGAGGCGACCCTTGACGGTATCCGCGAGGCAGGTTTCCAGGATGGAGACGAGGCGGGTTCGGGCGGGTTCGCTTTCCACGGGGACCAGCAGTTCGATACGCCGGTCAAGGTTGCGGGGCATCCAATCGGCGCTGGAGATGAAGATTCGCGGTTCGCCGCCGTGGTGGAAGTACATGATGCGGCTATGTTCAAGGAAGCGATCGACGATACTGACGACGGAGATGGTTTCGCTGAGGCCGGGGACGCCGGGGCGCAGGGCGCAGGTGCCGCGGACGTTGAGTCGGATGGTGACGCCTGCTTGGGAGGCGGCATAGAGGGCTTCGATCAGGGGCGGATCGACGAGGGAGTTCAGCTTGGCCATGATACGGGCTTCCTGTCCCTGGGCGGCGCGGGCGGTCTCGCCGGCGATGAGGTCAAGGAGGCGGTCGCGGAGGCCGATGGGGGCGGCTTCGACGGCGTGGTACTTGGCGGGTTGGGCGTAACCGGTGATGGTATTGAAGAAGAGGGAGGCATCGGCGGCCAGGGTTTCGTTGCTGGTCATGTAACTGACGTCGGTGTACAGGCGGGCGGTGACCTCGTTGTAGTTGCCGGTTCCGAAATGGAGGTAGCGGCGGATGCCGCCAGCTTCGCGGCGGATGATCATGCAGAGTTTGGCGTGCGTCTTGAGTCCCTTGATGCCGTAGATGACCTGGGCGCCAGCCTGCTCGAGTTCGCCGGCCCAGTTGATGTTGCGGGCCTCGTCGAAGCGGGCCTTGAGTTCCACGATGACGGTGACCTGTTTGCCGTGTTCGGCGGCGCGGACCAGGGAGGCGACGATGGGGCTGTCGGGGCTGGTCCGGTAGAGGATTTGTTTGATGGCCAGGACATCCGGGTCATCGGCGGCCTGATCGATGAGGCGTTCCACGGGTTCGAAGGATTCAAAGGGGTGGCAGAGGAGGATATCCTGACGGGTGAGAATGGAGAACATGGATTCGGTGGCGGGGGCTTGCCGTGAGGGGATGGGGTCCCAGGCAGGGGCGAGGAGGGAAGGGGCGCCCAGGGAGAGGCCTAATTTGAAGAAGGCGGAAAGGGCGAGGGGTTCACGGATGTCGTGGGTGCCGTCCGGAGAGAGATGCAGGGCGCGCTGGAGGAAGCGGCGGGCCTCCTGCGAGGCGGCGGCGCTGATTTCGAGGCGTACGCAGTGGCTTTCGCGCCGCTCGGTAAGGACCTTACGCATTTTGTCCAGCAAGTCTCCGGCGAGGTCCTCGCGGATGGCGAGATCGGCGTTGCGGGTCAAGCGGAACGGGACGGCCTCCAGGATGAGTTCACCGGGGAAGAAGACATCCAGATGCATGCGGACGGCGTCTTCGGTCATCATATAGGCGATGCCCTTGTCCGATTGAAGGCTGATGATGCGGTTGAGGTTACGGGGCAGGGGGATGATGGCGTAGCGGGTGGTCTTGCCGGGCGCGGAGGCGCGGAGGCGGAGGAGGAGGCACAGGGCGAGACCGGGGAGGGGGGGGAAGGGTGCCGGGGCGGAGGCCGCGAGGGGAGTCAGGAGCGGGAAGATTTCATGGTAGAAGATGGTTTCGACATGCCGGATCTGTTCGGGGCTGAGTTGTTCGGGGGCGAGGCGCCGGGCGCCATGGGTGGCGAGGGCGGCTTCGATGGCGAGCAGGCAATCATGCTGGTCGGAGGTCAAGCGCCGGACCTGTTCCGAGATCAGGGAAAGCTG